>NZ_VIGS01000110.1:0-810 GCF_006704135.1 Micrococcus sp. R8502A1 | reverse complement strand
GTTCACCTGCCCAGCTCGACCCCGAGGTGGTGGCCCAGATCCAGACCCTGCGTCGCAGGGAGAAGTGGTCAGCCCGCCGCATCCATCACCACCTCGTCTCTGAAGGCCACCAGCTGTGCCTGCGCACGGTGGGCAGGTGGCTGCACCGGCTGGGCATCTCCCGGTTGCCAGACCTCGCGCCCACGGGTGAGGACCTGCGCCAACGACCCCAGAAGATCACCGCGAGAGGGCCGGGGCACATGGTGCACCTGGACGTGAAGAAGATCGGGCGCATCCCTGACGGGGGCGGCTGGCGCACCCACGGACGTGAAAGTGAAGCAGGCCGTGCTTCCAAGCGCGGGCCTGGCCGGCGGGTCGGCTACACCTACCTGCACTCGGCGATCGACGGGTACACCCGCCTGGCCTACACCGAGGCGTTGGAGGACGAGCGGGCGGCCACGACCGTGAGCTTCTACTGCCGGGCGCGGGCGTTCTTCGCCGCCCACGGCATCACCGTGGACCGGGTGGTCACGGACAACGGGAACAACTACCGGGCCGCGGAGTTCACCCGGAAGGTGGTCTCGCTCGGGGGCCGGCACCACCGGATCCGCCCATACACCCCGCGCCATAACGGGAAGGTGGAGAGGTACAACCGGCTGATGGTCGATGAGGTCCTCTACGCCCGCCCGTATACCTCAGAGACAGCTCGGCGTGAGGCCCTGGCGGTGTGGGTGAACCACTACAACTACCATCGGCCTCATACCTCCTGCGGAGACGCTCCTCCGGCCTCGTTGGCCCCGGCCCGAGTCAACAACGTCATGACCTCTTACA
>NZ_VIGS01000011.1:0-53877 GCF_006704135.1 Micrococcus sp. R8502A1 | reverse complement strand
ATTATGTTCTAATTTTAATTGAAATGCGGAGCAGTGTTTTCCATCTTTAAGCGATCGTCGGCAGCGTCATATGTGTCTAAGAGACAGTCCTGGGGTGCTCGGGGCCGGCGGCGTGGGTCACCACGGCCGGTCCTGTGGATCGTCCACGAAGACGCGGTAGTCGTTCGGCTCGGCTCCGGTGGCGGGCACGTCCGCCTGGCGGAGCATGTACTCCATGATCGTGGCGGCCGCGACGGACACGTCCCGGGAGCCCTGCTTGGACGGCGGCCGATGCATGGACACGGACACCACGAAGCGGGGGTCGTCGAGCGGGGCGACGGCGGTGAAGCCGAGGTTGTAGCCGTCGTACGTGCCGGTGTCGCTCGCAGCCTCGGCGGTGGAGGACTTGCCGCCCACGCGATACCCGGGGATCGCGGCGGCCTTGCTGGTGCCCTGCGTCACGACGGTCTCCATCATGCGGAGCATCTGCGCCGCCGTCTCCTCGGAGACCACGCGGTGGGGCTCCGCGGACGACTCCCAGCGCTTCTCCGCGCCGTCGCCGTCCACCGTGGCGTCGATCAGCCGGGCCGGGATCAGCACGCCGCCGTTGGCGAGGGCCTGATACATCTGGGCGGTGTGCAGGGTGGTCTGGGTGTAGCCCTGGCCGAAGGCCGTGGTCAGGCGCTGGCGGCCGTCCCACTGTTCGGGCGGGACGAGGACGCTGCCCGCCTGCTGCGGCAGGCCGAGGTCGATGGGCTGGCCGACCCCGAAGGAGCGCATGTACTCGTAGCGCTGCTCGTCCGTGATCTTCTCGGCGATCTGCACCGTGCCCGTGTTGTAGGAGCGCGCGTAGATGCCTGCGACGGTCATGTCGAACGTCGGGTGCGGGGAGAAGTCCCGGATGGTCTGCCCGTCGAAGTCCTGGCTGCTGGGGACGGTGAAGCCGTCCGTGGCGGTGACCTTCCCGGCGTCGACGGCGGCCGCGATCGGCAGCGCCTTGCCCGTGGAGCCCGGCTCGTACGGGGTGCTCATCACGGTGGAGGTGCGGAAGTTCCCCTCGGTGGCGTCGGGGTCGGCGGGGTCCACCGTGGTGGAGTCCGCCATGACGATCACGTCGCCCGTCTTCACGTCCATCACGACGGCGTTCGCCCACTCCGCGTCGTACTCGGCGGCGAGGGCGCCGAGGGTCTCCTGCGCGAACCACTGGGCGTCCTTGTCCACGGTCAGGCGCAGGTCGGCGCCGTCCACGGCCGGAACCTCCTCGAGCGGGGCGTTGGGGATGCGGATGCCGTCTGCGCCCACCTCGAACGTGCGGGTGCCCGGGGTGCCGGTCATGACGTCGTCCTGGCTGAGCTCGAGGCCCTCGAGGGCGGTGCCGTCACCGCCCATGAAGCCGATGATGCTGCCGGCGACCGACCCGTTCGGGTAGGTGCGGCGGTCCACCGCCTCGGAGAGCAGGCCCGGCACGTTGAGCGCCATGGCCTTGTCCCGGACCTCCGGGGTCACGGAGCGACGCACCACGGCGTACGGGCGGGAGCCGATGGTGGCCTCGCGCACCTCCTCCTCCGTCATGCCGAGCACCTCGGCCAGGCTGGCCAGGCGGGAGTCCACGTCCACGAGCACGGTCTCCCGGGCCTCGCGGTCCCATTCGTTGAAGTCCTTGACGAGGCGCTGGTCCACGACGATGTCGTAGCGGCGCACGCTGGCGGCCAGCACGTCGCCGTCGCGGTCCAGGATGGACCCGCGCTGCGGCAGGGTCTCCTGGTGGGTCAGGCGCTGGTCCATGGCCGCCGCGGCCTGCCCCGTGGGGTCGATGCCCTGCACGTAGACGAGCCGCAGTGCGAGCCCGCCGAGCAGGACGAAGACGAGCAGGAGAAGGATGCGGGTGCGCACGGCGGGGTGCCCGGGAGCGGGCCCGACCGTCGATCCGCCGCGGGGAAGGTGCGAGGCGGGACGGTCGATCAACGGTCGGCGGCGTCCTGGTCGGGGGCGGCGGAGGCGTCCTCGCCGCCGAGGGTGCGCGGTCCCTCGATCTCGTCCTGGCCGTCGCCGGCCGTCCCCTGGCGGACCGCGTCCGCGTCCGCCGGCGGCGCGACGTAGGTGGCGGAGATGTCGCCGTCCTGGGCCGCCTGGGCCTCGCCGCTGAACTGGCCCGTGCCCGCGTCCACGGAGGCGGTGCCGGCGGGGGCGACCATCCCGAGGGCGTCGGCGCGCGCGGCCAGGTTCTGCGGCGCCTCGAGGTGGCCCACCTGTTCGGCCAGCCGCTCATTGGTCTCGGTGACGGCCTGCTGCTCCTGGCGCAGGTCCAGGAGGGCGTACTGCCGGTTGGACATCGTGATGTTCATGACGAGCACCGCCGCGAGCGCGGCGAGCACCACGAGGACGCACAGCACGGTCACGCCGGAGCGGGATCGGGGCAGCGGGGCGGGCACCACCGAGAGCGGCGTGCGCTCCTGCGGAGTCGGCCGCGCAGGGGCGACGGGGGTCGACCCGGGGCGCAGCGACTCTGCGATCCGTGCGTGTGCGGCCATGCTCATCTCCTCGTGCAGCGTCATGCCGTGGTCCTGGACGTCCTGATCTTCTCAACCGCACGCACTCTCGCGGAGGAGGCGCGACGGTTCTCGGAGATTTCTTCTTCGGTGGGCTTCTCGGTGCCGCGGGTGAGCACCCGCACCACGGGTTCGTGCTCCTCCAGCACCACTGGGAACCCCGGGGGCGCCGTGGACGTGGCCCACGCGCTCAGGTGCCGCTTCGTGATGCGGTCTTCGAGGGAGTGGTAGCTCATCACCACGAGGCGCCCGCCCACGTGGAGGGCGTCGAGGATGGCGGGCACGGCGGCGTCGAGGATGTCGAGCTCCTCGTTCACGGCGATGCGCAGGGCCTGGAAGGTGCGCTTGGCCGGGTGCCCGCCGGTGGCCCCCGCGGCGACGGGGACGGCCGAGCGGATCACCTCGACGAGGCGGCCGGTGGTCTCGATGGGGGCCTCGGCGCGGGCCCGGACGATGGCCCGTGCGATGGGGCCGGCGAAGCGCTCCTCACCGTCGCGACGGATGATCCGGCGCAGCTCCTGCTCGTCCAGCTCCGCCACGAGCGTCGCGGCGGAGCGCTCGGCGGTGTCGTCCATGCGCATGTCCAGCGGAGCGTCGTAGGAGTAGGCGAAGCCACGCTCCCGGTCGTCCAGCTGGTAGGAGGACACGCCGAGGTCGTAGAGCGCGGCGTCGACCTTCGTGACGCCCGCGGCGGCCATGGCCTCGGGCACCCGGTCGTAGGTGCCGTGGAAGGGGACCAGACGGTCGGCGAGGGGGCCGAGGCGCTCGGCGGCCATGGCCTGCGCGTGGGCGTCGCGGTCGATGCCGATGACGCGCAGCTGGGGAAACCGGGTCAGCAGGGCCTCGGTGTGCCCGCCCATGCCCAGGGTGCCGTCGACGGCGACGGGCGTGCGGCCGGCCTCGAGCGCGGCCTGGATGGCGGGGGCGAGGAGGTCGACGACGCGGTCCCGCATCACGGGCAGGTGGCGGTCCTCGGGGCGCGGCTGGCCTGCGTCCACTCTCGACCTCCTGCTCACATCGCGGTCCTGGCGGACCTCGGGCGGGATCCCCATCCGTCCGCCGCCGCGCCTGGCCCAGGGGAAGACGGGTCAGGTGCGGCGGCGTCGGCTGGAGGTCTCGCTCGAGGTCGGGTGGTCACGGTCAGAAGACGCCGGGCAGGACGTCCTCGTCGGTCTCGGAGAAGGCGGCTTCCTGCTCGGCGAGGTAGGTGTTCCAGGACTCCGAGTCCCAGATCTCCACTCGCGTCCCCGCGCCGATCACGGTCACGTCCCGGTCCAGCCCCGCGTACTGCCGCAGCGGCGCCGGCACGGTCACCCGACCCTGCTTGTCCGGGACCTCGTCCGACGCCCCCGAGAGGAAGACGCGGATGTAGTCACGGGCCTGGCGGGAGGACAGTGGAGCCGACCTCATCTGCTCGTGGACCCGCTCGAACTCACGAGCGCTGAACACGTAGATACAGCGCTCCTGACCCCGGGTCAGGACCAGCCCCTCCGCCAGCTCCTCACGGAACTTGGCGGGGAGGATCAGCCGGGACTTCTCGTCGAGCCGGGGGGTGTACGTACCCAAGAACACGGCACACCCCCTGACTCGTCGAGCGGTCCCTCCCGACCAAGGTCGGGACCCATGCTCTCTCCTTTCCTCCACATTACCCCACTTCCCTCCACCATCAACCCCACAGCGCGGGCCACGGCGCCACGGGCGTGTCGAGGCTTCCGGGTTCGGCGCACCATCCCGCGGATCCCGGGACGGGCGTCGCCGTGGAGGGAAGTGGGGGGCCGGGGTGACGACGGGTGCCGCGGGCAGCGGAAAGGCCCCGATCCGACGCGGATCGGGGCCTGCAGTGGAGGAGGGTGGGGGCCCGGCGGGCCGGGCTCAGTCGCCTCGGGCGCGTCGCTCGTCCCAGCGCCGCTCGAGGCGGCCCATGAAGTCGCCGCTCCCCTGCCGCCGCGGTGCGCCCGATCGTCGGGCCGCCGGGCCCGAGGCCCCGGAGGCGGCGGCGCGCGGCCGCGTGGTCAGCAGGAAGATGCCGGCCCCGATGACGACGACGCCGAGCACGCCCAGGAGGATCGCGTGGTGGGCGACCCCGAGGACCACGACGAGCAGCCCGACCACCCCGAGGATGGCCCCGGCCACCACGCGGCCCACAGGCAGCCGATGACGCCCCGTGTCCGCCATCTGGGTGGCCAGCCGGGGGTCCTCGGTGCGCAGCTGCTGCTCCAGCTGGTCCAGCATCCGCTGCTCATGCTCTGAGAGGGGCATGGCGACTCCTTCAAACGCGGCCTCCGACGCCTCCGGGACCGGGAGGGGACGCCCGCGCGTCCGACTTGCCCTCCAGGATAGGACCTGCCGCCCCACCCCAGCCAGGTGACGGCGTCGCCGGCCCCGGAGCCCCTCACTCCCGGTCCGGGCCGCCCGTGCCCGGCCGCGGCGCGTCCCGGCGGGCGTCGGCGCGGGCCTCGCGGCGATCCAGCAGGGACGCCGGCCGCACGGCCGCCGTCGGGAAGCGCCGGGCGACGGCGTCGAGGGCGGCCTCAGCACCGGCCCAGTCGCCCGCCTCCGCCGCCTCGTCCTCCGTCCCCCAGCCGGGACCGCCGAAGAGCGCCTCCTGGGCCGGGGGCCGATCGGCCGCGTCCCCGAGGCGCTCGGCGCGCACGCCCACGAGCCGGACCGGATGCGGCCGTTCGGCGTGCAGCTCACGGACGAGCCGCCGCGCCGGGCCGAGGAGGTCGTGGCCCGTGGCGGTGGGCCGGGCGAGGCGGGCGGTGCGGCTGCGCACGGACCCGTCCGGCGCCTTGAGGCGGACCGTGACCGCCCCGGCGGTGACCTGCTCCGCGCGCAGCCGGGCCGCGACCCGGTGACACAGGCGCAGGACCTCCGGGTCGACGCCCGCGACGTCGACGGGGTCGACGTCGAAGGTGTGGTCCGCGCCGATGCTGCGGGCCGCCGGGCGCGGGGCGACGAGACGCGGGTCGATGCCCCGGGCCAGCGACGCCCACTCCCGGCCGGCGGCCCCGAACGACGCCTCCAGCCGCGCGGGGTCCACCCGGGCGAGGTCGCCGATGGTCGCCACCCCCCGCCGGGCGAGCCGCTCGGCCGCCTTGGGGCCCACGCCCCACAGCCGGCCCACGGGCAGCGGATGAAGGAAGTCCAGGGTGCGCTCCGGCGGCACGATTAGCAGGCCGTCGGGCTTGGCCGCGGTGGACGCCGTCTTGGCCACGAACTTCACGGCCGAGCCGCCCACGGTGCACGGCAGCCCCAGCGCGGAGCGCACGCGCTCTCGGATCAGGTGGCCGATGTGCTCGGGCGGGCCGAGCCGACGGAGCGCGCCGGCGACGTCGAGGAACGCCTCGTCCACGCTGAGCTGCTCCATCACGGGGGTCACGTCCGCGAGCACGGCCATCACCTCGGCGGAGACGGCCCGGTAGAGCTGCTGGCGCGGCGGGATGACCACGAGGGGCGGGCACAGGGCGCGGGCGTGCGCCAGGGGCATCGCCGAACGGACCCCGTAGGCCCGCGCCGCGTACGAGGCGGAGAGCACCACGGACCGGCCGCTCGGGGCGGCGACGGCGGCGGGACGCCCCTCGAGGTCGGGCCGTTCGCGCAGCTCGACGGACAGGAAGAAGGCGTCCATGTCCACGTGGAGGATCGTCGCCTCATCGCGGGGTGCAGCGGGCGCGGTCTCGGACATGGACCGAGCCTATCGGGACCGGCGATCCGTCGCGCGGCGCGGCTAGGGTGGGGCCATGCCCGCCGACGTCGCCGTCCCCCGCCCCCGTCCCGCCGACCAGGACCGCTTCCGCGCCGCCGTCGCCGACGCCCTCGACCGCCTGCTGGCGGAGCACCGGGACCTCGCCCGGGACGTCCACCCGCTGACCGCGCCCCTCGTGGACGCGATCGCGGACCTGACCGCGGGCGGCAAGCGCCTGCGCGCCGTCCTGGCCTGGCTCGGCTGGCGGGCGGCCGGTGGCGAGGCGGAGGACCCCCGCATCGCCGAGGCGGGGGCGGCGTTCGAGCTGTTCCAGGCCGCGGCGCTGATCCACGACGACATCCTGGACCGCTCGGACACCCGCCGCGGGATGCCCAGCGTGCACCGCCGCTTCGAGTCCCTCCACCGGGAGGCGGGCTGGCGGCACGCCGCGGAGCACTTCGGCGTCTCCGCCGCGATCCTCGCCGGCGACGTCGCGCTGGGGATGAGCGAGACGGCCTTCGCGCGCGTGCTCGCCGGCACGCCCCGGGAGGACCGGGCGCGGGTCGAGCTCGAGCGGATGCGCTTCGGCGTGATGGCGGGTCAGTACCTCGACGTGGTGGCCGAGATGGCCCCGGCGGCGCGCGACGCCCGCGAGGCCGAGGCGGCCGCCGAGGCGGTGGTGGAGCACAAGTCGGCGCGCTATTCGGCGGTGCACCCGCTCGCCCTCGGGGGGCTGCTGGCGGGGGCGGACGACGGGCTGGTGACCGCGTTCGCCCGGGTGTCGCTGCCGTTCGGCATGGCCTTCCAGTACCGGGACGACCTGCTCGGCGTGTTCGGCGATCCGGCGACCACGGGCAAGCCCGCGGGCGACGACCTGCGGGAGGGCAAGCAGACCGTGCTCATCGCCCGCGCCGTCGAGCTGCTCGCCCCGGACGAGGCCGCTGCACTCGACGCGGACCTCGGCGACCCGGACCTCGGTGCGGACCGGGTGGCCCACTGGCAGGGCGTCCTCGAGGCGTGCGGCGCGCGCCGGGCCGTCGAGGAGCGGGTCGCGGCGCTCTCGCACGAGGCGGCCGGGGCCGTGGCGGGCCTGCTCGCGCACGGCGTCCCCGAGGACGTCAGCGCCGAGCTCACGCAGCTGATCGACGCCTACACGTCGCGCCGCCACTGAGCGGCGACGGACCCCGCGGGCGGATCGTCGCCCGCGGGGCCGGCTCACCAGGCCAGGGCCTGGGCGCGGCGCCGGATCTCGGTCTTCCGACCGTCCCGGAGCGCGTCGATGGGCCGGCCGGGCAACGACTCGTCCTCGGTGAACAGCCAACGGAGGGCCTCCTCATCGGAGAAGCCGGCGTCGGCCAGCAGCACGAGCGTGCCCTGCAGGGAGTCGAGCACGCCGGACTCGGTGAGGAACAGGGCCGGCACGGACCGCACCGCGGGCTCGGGGCGTCGCACGGCCAGCAGGCGGCGATCATGCACGAGGTTGTGGACGCGGGTCACGCGCTGGTCGAGGCGCTCCGCCACGTCGGGCACGGAGAGCCACTCGCCCACGAGGGCGTCGAGCTCGGCGGGGATCGCGTCAGCGGGGACCGGGGTGTCGGAGGAAGTGGTGCTCACGGGCGCCAGCCTACGTGGCCGCCGACGGGCCCGGCTCACCGCGCCCCGGACGGCATGGATCTCAGTATGGTCACGAAGATCACATTCCGATAACATCGCCGAGGCTCCACGGTCGGGCGCCGACGTCGTCGGTCGACCGCGGGGGGCCACGGGTCCCACCCGTCACTTCCCCGTCGTGTTCCATCCGTCCGATCCGATGCCGAGGTCTGCCGTGTCCCACACCCCCGTCCGCTCCCGCCGACTGCGCTCCGCCCTGACCGGCGGTGCGGTGCCCCTGCTGCTGCTCACCGGTCTGCCCGCCCAGGCCCACGCCCAGGAGGCGGCGGTGCACACCGTGCGCCCGGGCGACACCCTCACCCGGATCTCGGCCGCCCGCGGCGTCTCCGTCGCCGACCTGCTGCGGTTCAACGGCCTGGGCCTGGAGACCGTGCTCTACCCGGGTGACGAGCTCCGCTTGACCGGCGCGGCGGCCCCGGCCCCGGCCGCCGGGACCTACACGGTGCAGCCGAACGACGGGTGGTGGATCATCGCCCGCCGCACCGGCGTCTCCGCCGAGCAGCTGCAGCGCTTTAACGGCATGAGCGCGTCGAGCATGCTCCACCCGGGCATGGTCCTCACCACGCAGCGCACGGGCCCCGCGCCGAAGGCCCCCACGTCGACCACCCCGGCCACGACCCCGGCCTCCGCGCCGGCGTCGACGGCCCCGGCGGCGGCCGGCGGGACGGTCCGGTACACCGTGGTCTCCGGCGACTCCCTCTGGGGGATCTCCCAGCGGTTCGAGGTCTCCATCCCCCGTCTGCGCGAGCTCAACGGCCTGACGCGGGCCTCGACGCTGCATCCCGGCGACGTGCTCGTGATCTCCGACGGCACCCTCGAGGTGGAGCCGGTCTCCGGCGTCCAGGCGGTCGGCGACACCTTCCTCGGGCGCACCTACGCGCCGCACGTCACGGCCTCGGCGAACGAGAACCTGCGCCTGCTGCGCTCCGTCCCGCAGCCCACCCCCGAGCAGATGCAGCAGATCGTCCGCGAGACCGCCGAGCGGATGGGCGTGGACCCCCGCCTGGCCCTGGGCCATGCGTACACCGAGTCCCGCTTCCGCATGGCCTCGGTCTCCCCCGGCAACGCCGTGGGGGCGATGCAGGTCATCCCGATCACGGGCGAGTTCGCCTCGGAGCTGGTGGGTCGCGAGCTGAACCTGCTGGACCCCTACGACAACGCGGTGGCCGGCGTCGCGTTCATCAAGTACGTGCAGGACCGCACCCCCACGCTCGATGAGGGCATCGGGGCCTACTACCAGGGCCTCGGCGGAGTGCTGGACAGCGGCCTGAACCCGGAGGCACGGGACTACGTGGCCAAGGTGCGCGCCGCGATGGCGATGTTCTGATCCGCCGGCGGCGGACCGCCCCGAGGGGGTCCGCCGCCTGTCCTACCCTGGGACGATGAGCAGCGCACGCCGAGACCCCCTCGTGGGGGGCATCGTCGACGGCCGCTACCGGGTCGTCGAGCGGCTGGCCCGGGGCGGCATGTCCACCGTCTACCTGGCCGTGGACGAGCGTCTCGACCGCGAGGTGGCGCTCAAGGTCATGCACCCGCACCTGGCGGAGGACCCCGTCCTCGTCGGCCGGTTCGAGCAGGAGGCCAAGACGGCGGCGCGGCTGTCCCATCCGCACGTCGTCGCGGTCCTGGACCAGGGCCACACCGAGGCCGAGGACGGCGACGTGCTGGCCTACCTCGTGATGGAGCACGTGCCCGGCCGCACGCTGCGCACCGTCATCCGGGACCGTGCACCGCTCTCGCCCCGGGAGGCGCTGCGGTACCTGCGTCCGCTCGTCGACGGCCTGGCCGCCGCGCACCGCGCCGGACTGGTGCACCGGGACGTGAAGCCCGAGAACGTGCTCGTCCGCGAGGACGGCCGGGTGACGGTCGCGGACTTCGGCCTGTCCCGCGCCGCCACGGCCCACACCATGGCCGGGCAGGCCGTCGTGGGCACGCCCGCCTACCTCGCCCCCGAGCACATCGCCGGGGCGCCCGCCGACGCCCGCTCCGACGTGTACGCCGTGGGCATCATCCTGTTCGAACTGCTCACGGGCCGCCAGCCGTACACCGCGGCGACCGCGCTGCAGGTCGCCTACCGGCACGTCCACGAGCGGGTCCCCGTGCCGTCCACGCTGCACCCCGGGCTCCCCGAGGACCTCGACGACCTCGTGCTGTGGTGCACCGAGCCGGACCCGGCCGACCGGCCCGCCGGTGCCGGCGAGCTCCTGCACCGCATCGACGCCGTGGCGGCGGGCCTGGACCCCGACGCACCGGACCGCCGCCCCGCCGAGGGCCCGGGCGCGGACCCGGCGCCGGCCGGCCCCGCCGCCAATGGCCTCGAGGACGCGGCCCCGGACGGGGACCTGGAGACCCGGGCCCTCGACGCCGGCGACCACCACGCGACGCGCGTGCTCCCCGCCCTGGCCGAGTCCGACCTCGACGAGGACATGACCGACGTCATCGACACCCGTGTGGCGACGCACGGGGGCGACCGGCGGCCCGCCGCGCGCCCGGCGGAGCCGATCGGCCCGCTCGGGCTCGACCCCGCTCCGGCGGACCGGCATCCGGGGCGCAGCTCCCAGCGGCGGCTGCGTCGGGCGGCCCGCCGCCCCGCGCTCGACCTCGGCCAGGGCACCGGCCGGACCGCCGCGATCGGCGCGGCCGTGACCCTGCTGCTCACCGGCGTCGCCCTGCTGCTGGGCTGGACGCTGGGCTCCGGCGGCCTCGGAGTCGGAGGTGTGGCGGTGGTCCCCGACCTCGACGGGCTGGCCCGGGAGGCGGCGGAGGAACGGCTGACCGCCGCGGGCTTCACCGCGGCGGTCACGGCCCGGCACGACGAACTCCGCACGGAGGGCACGGTCGTCGCCAGCTCGCCCGCGGCCGGGGAGCCGGCGGGGCGCGGCACCCCCGTCGAGCTCACCGTCTCCGCCGGCCCCGCGCCGGTGCCGGTGCCGGACCTGACCGGCGTCGTGATCCGGCGGGCCCACGGCGTGGCCCGGGACGCCCGATTCACCGTGGAGGTCGCGGAGCGCCGCACCGATCCCGCAGTGCCGGCCGGGGCCGTGATCGAGCAGCACCCGGCCCCCGGCGAGCAGGCGACGCCGGGCACCGCGGTCCGCGTGGTGCTCTCCGAGGGCCGCGCCGTGCGCCCGGTGCCGGACGTGACCGGGCAGGATCCGGAGACGGCGGGCACGACGCTGGCGGACGACGGCTGGGACGCCCGCGTGCATCGCCTGCCGCTGCCGCTCTCCGGCCGGGGCGAGTCCCGGGTCCTGCACCAGTCCCCCGCCGCCGGGACCGCCCTGCCCGAGGGCACCGCGGTCCACGCCTGGGTCGGCTGAGCCGGGGCGTGCCCGGCCGCGCGGTCAGGCCCGCGACGCGCGACGCTCGGGGTGCGAGAGGGCCTCGGTGACCTTGAACGCCATCTCCAGGGACTGCTGGTGGTTCAGCCGCGGGTCGCACAGCGTCTCGTAGCGGGCGTCGAAGTCGGCCTCGTTGATCGGGTCGGAGCCGCCCAGGCACTCGGCGACGTCGTCGCCGGTCAGCTCGACGTGCATGCCGCCCGGGTGCGTGCCGAGCCCGCGGTGCACCTCGAAGAAGCCGCTGACCTCGTCCATCACGTCCTCGAACCGGCGGGTCTTGTAGCCGTTGGCCGCGGTCACGGTGTTGCCGTGCATGGGGTCGGTGACCCACACCGGCTCCAGCCCCGCGTCACGGACGCCCTCGACGATGCCGGGCAGCACGTCCCGGATCCGCTCCGCGCCCATGCGGGTGATGAAGGTCAGGCGGCCCGGCTCGCGCTCCGGGTCCAGCCGCTCCGCGAGCTCGAGGGCGTCCGCGACCGTGGTGGTCGGGCCGAGCTTCACGCCGATCGGGTTGCGGACCCGGGAGAGGAAGTCGACGTGGGCGCCGTCCACCTGGCGGGTGCGCTCACCGATCCACAGGAAGTGGGCGCTCGTGGCGTAGGGGTCGCCGCTGCGCGAGTCCACGCGGGTCAGGGCGCGCTCGTAGTCGAGCAGGAGCGCCTCGTGGGCCGAGTAGAACTCGGTGCGGCGCATGGCCTCGAAGTCCACGCCCGCGGCGTTCATGAAACGGACCGCGCGGTCGATCTCGGCGGCCATCTCCTCGTACTGGGCGTAGGCCGGGTTGGCCATGAAGCCCTGGTTCCACTGGTGCACGCTGCGCAGATCGGCGAAGCCGCCCTGGGTGAAGGCGCGGACCAGGTTCAGGGTGGAGGCGGAGGTGTGGTACGCCTGCACCATCCGTCGGGCGTCGTGCCGGCGTGCCTGCTCGGTGAACTCATAGCCGTTCACGATCTCACCGCGGAAGCTGGGCAGCGTGACGCCGTCGCGGGTCTCCGTGTCCGAGGACCGCGGCTTGGCGAACTGGCCGGCGATCCGGCCCATCTTCACGACCGGCATGGAGGCGCCGTAGGTCAGCACCGCGGCCATCTGCAGGATGGTCTTCACCCGGGCGCTGATCCGGTTGGCGGTGGACCCGGCGAACGTCTCGGCGCAGTCGCCGCCCTGCAGGAGGAACGCGCGACCCTGGGCGACATCGGCCAGACGGGCGCGCAGCAGGTCGACCTCGCCCGCGAAGACGAGCGGGGGCAGGGCGCTCAGCTCGGCGACGGCGGCGCGGTGATCGGCCTCGTCCGCCCAGGACGGTGCCTGCGCGATCGGCAGCGAGCGCCAGTGGTCCAGGCCGGGGATGTCGGCGGCGCCCTCCGAGATGGCGGTGCCGAAGGCCAGGATCTTCTCGCGGGGGTCTTCAGTCATGTGCACCAGGCTAGGGGCCGCGTGCCGCGCCCCGGTCTGAGCGTCCCCGGATGACGACGCGCGGGCCCCGCTCAGTCGCGGGCGCGTGGCGGAGCGGCCGTACGGCCCGCCTTCACGTCCGCCGCGTAGGTGTCCACGTACTCCTGGCCCGACAGGCGCCGGATGGCCTCCATGATCTCGTCCGTCACCTCCCGCAGCACCCGGGGGTCGCCGGCGGCCTCGGCACGGTCGGAGAAGTCCAGCGGCTCGCCGAAGATCATGCCCAGGCGCCGGATCCGCGGCAGCACGTGGCCGATCGGCTGCACCCGGTCCGTGCCGATCATCGCGATGGGCACCACGGGCGCGCCCGAGGCCAGCGCGAGCTTGGCCACGCCGATCTTGCCGCGGTGCAGCCGCCCGTCCGGGCTGCGGGTGCCCTCCGGGTAGATCCCGAGCAGCCGGCCCTCCCGCAGCGCCTCGAGGCCCGCGTCCAGCGAGCGCAGGGACGCCTCTCCGCCGGAGCGGTCCATGGGCAGCTGGTTCGCCGCCTCGAAGAACCGGCGGGTGACCCAGCCCTTCACGCCCGGGCCGGTGAAGTACTCGTGCTTGGCCAGGAAGTGCACCTGGCGGTCGAGCATGGCCGGCATGAACACCGAGTCCGAGACGGACAGGTGGTTGCTGGCCAGGATCGCCGGGCCCTCGGCCGGCACGTTCCCGAGGCCCTTCACCCAGGGGCGGAACAGCAGGCGGGTGGCCGGAGCCACGGCGAACGTCTTGGCGGACCAGTAGAACGTGGACACGAGGGCCTTCCGGTCGGGGCGGTCGGGTGCCTGCCCATCGTATGGTCCGCCTGCCTTACCCTGGCACCATGCCCCGCCCCGTCGCCGTCGCCCCCGAAGACCTCTCCCTGCGCCTCATGCCCGCCGCTCCCGCCCGGCGCGACCACTGCGTCGTGCTCCTGCACGGGTTCACCTCGACTCCGGCCTCCGTCCGCGCCTGGGCCGAGGGGCTCGCGGCAGGCGGCTCCCCCGTGAGCGTGCCCCTGCTGCCGGGGCACGGCACCCGGTGGGAGGACCTCGCCGCCACCGGTGCGGACGAGATCCGCGCCGCCGTCCGGGCCGTCGTGGACCTCGAGCTCGCCCGACACGGCCGCGTGGTCATGGCGGGCATCTCGATGGGCGGCGCCCTCGCGCTCGACGCCGCCGCCCACCGACCCGTGGCCGGGGTGCTCGTGGTGAACCCCGCGCTGCGCTTCGCCAGCCCGCTCGCCCCCTTCGCCCCGCTGCTGGCCCCGTTCGTCCCCACGGTCGCCCCGATCGCGGACGACATCGCGGACCCGACGGCGCGCGAGCGCGCCTACCCCCGCACGCCGGTGGCCGGCGTCGCCGCCCTCGGCCGCATCCAGCGGGCCGCCCGCCGCGCCCTGCCGCGGATCACCGCTCCCGTGACGGTCTACCGGTCCGCCCGCGACGCCGTCGTGCCCGCCTCGAGCCACCGGACCCTGGTGCGGGGCCTGCGCCAGGCCCCCGTGGAGGTGGTGGGACTGCCCCGCAGCCGCCACGTCGCCACGCTCGACCACGACCTGCCGCTGCTGATCGACCACGGCCGGAGCGCGGTCGCCGCCATGACGACGCACTGAGTCGCGCCCGGACCCCACCGCTCCCGGTTGTAGAGTGTGCGTGACACGACTCACACATACTTCCGTTCCGCCGACCACCGGTCGGCGGGACCGACCCAACACCCGAGGAGTCCCATGCACGAGATCAGCGAGCCGTACCAGCCCCGCCTGTCCCCGGAGGCGAACATCACGGACTTCCTGGAACGCCAGGCCACGGAGCGTCCCGACCACGGCCTCTTCGCGGTGCCCGACGCACAGGACCAGTGGACGGACGTCTCCGCCCGGGACGCCCGCGAGCGCGTGCGGGCCCTGGCCAAGGGGCTCATCGCCGCCGGGATCCAGCCCGGGGAGTCGGTCGGTCTCCTGGCCTCCACCCGCCTGGAGTGGACACTGGTCGACTTCGCCATCTGGTACGCCGGCGCGGTCACCGTGCCCGTGTACGAGACCTCCTCCGTCAGCCAGGTGTCCTGGATCATCGAGGACTCGGCCGTGCGCGCTGTCGTGACCGGGAACGAGAACCTCGCCAAGACGGTGCGGGACGCGGTGCAGCGCGAGGGCCTGCCGGAGCTGATCGGCCTGTGGACGATGGACCCGGCCGACGGCGCCCCCGGCTCCGGCCTCGAGGCGCTCGTCGCCCTGGGCGCGGACGTCACCGATGAGGAGCTCGAGACGCGCCGGTCCTCCGCCGGCCTGGCCGACCTGGCGACCATCATCTACACCTCCGGCACCACGGGCCGACCCAAGGGCTGTGAGCTCACGCATGAGAACTTCGCGGAGCTCGTCAACCAGACGCTGTCCTCTTCGCTCGGCGACGTCGTCCGCTCGGACACCTCCACCGTGCTGTTCATCCCCCTGGCGCACGTGTTCGCGCGCTTCGTCTCGGTGCTCACCGTCGCCGCGGGCGCACGCACCGGGCACGTCTCGGACATCAAGCGGCTCTCGGTCTCGCTGCAGACCTTCCAGCCGAGCTTCGTGCTGGCCGTGCCGCGCGTGTTCGAGAAGATCTACAACGCGGCGCTGCTCAACGCGCAGAGCGGCGGCAAGGAGAAGATCTTCCGCCGTGGCGCGGACGTGGCGATCCGCTGGTCCCGGGCGCTGGACTCGGGCCAGATGACGGCGCCCCTGCGGCTGCAGCGCGCGTTCTACTCCGCGCTGATCTACCGCCGGATCCGGGCGGCCATGGGCGGCCGGCTCGCGTACGCGGTCTCCGGCGGCGGCCCCCTCTCCCCCGACCTGGCGCACTTCTTCCGCGGCGTGGGCGTGACCATCCTCGAGGGCTACGGCCTCACCGAGACGACGGCCCCCATCACCGTGGGCCGGCCGGACCGGCTGAAGATCGGCACGGTCGGACACCCCCTCGGCGGCAACCAGGTGCGGATCGCCGAGGACGGCGAGATCCTCACGCGCGGCACGTCGCTGATGCGCGGCTACCACAACCGGCCGGAGGCGAACGAGGAGGCCTTCGAGGACGGCTGGTTCCGCACCGGAGACCTCGGAGCCCTGGACGACGACGGCTTCCTCAGGATCACCGGCCGCAAGAAGGAGCTGCTGGTGACGGCCGGCGGCAAGAACGTGGCACCGGCGATGCTCGAGGACGCGATCCGCAGCGACGCGCTCATCTCCCAGGTGATGGTGGTCGGCGACGGCAAGCCCTTCATCGCGGCGATCGTCACCCTCGACACCGACACCCTGCCCGCGTGGCTCGCCGCGAACGGCCTGCCGAAGGACCTCGACGTCGCCGCGGCCGCACGCGAGGACGCGGTGCGCCGCCACATCCAGGAGGCCGTGGACAAGGCCAACAGCCTGGTCTCGCGCGCCGAGGGGATCCGGGAGTTCCGCATCCTCGACCGCGACTTCTCCCTGGAGGAGGGCCATGTGACCCCGTCCCTGAAGATGCGCCGGTCGGCGATCATGAAGGACTTCGCCGCGCAGATCGCGGACATCTACGGGGAGCCCGCCCCGCAGGGCTGAACGCCCCCTCGACGACGGCGCCCGGCCCCCGCGGCCGGGCGTCGTCGTCCCCGCGGGTCCGGTCAGAGCAGACCGGAGTCCGGCACGTCCAGGCCCAGCAGCGCGTTCTCGACGACCTCGGTGAGGGCCGGGTGGGGCCAGTACTGGCCCCGCGCGAGCCGGTGGGCGTCGATGCCGAACGCCATGCCGGTCACGAGCGGCTGGATGAGGTTCGCGGCCTCGTGCCCCAGGATGTGCCCGCCGAGGATCCGTCCCGTGGCCTTCTCCGCGACGACGGTGCACACGCCCTCGGTGTCCTCCATGGCCCAGCCGTAGGCGACGTCCCCGAAGGACTGGGTCTTCACCGTGATCGCGTCCGCGCCGTAGTCGGCGAGCGCCTGCTCCACCGTGAGCCCGACGGAGGCCGCCTGCGGATGGGTGAACACGGCCGCCGGCACGGGACCGAGCGTGTTGGCTCGGAGGTCGTCCGGATGCTCCAGGTTGTGCGCGACGACGCGGGCCTCGTGGTTGGCCACGTGCTTGAGCTGCCACGTGTTGGCGACGTCCCCGAGCACGTAGACCCCCTCCACCGGCGCACCGTCGGAGAGCGCGCGCTGATGCTCGTCGCTGGCCAGGACGCCGTCGTCGGTGACGTCCAGTCCCGCGGCGGCGGGGTCGAGGCGATCCGTGTTCGGCGTCCGGCCGACCGCGATCAGCACCGCGTCCGCCTCGATGGCCTCCTCCACGATGCCGGTCTGCTCCTGTCCCTCCGCGCGATCCAGGCGCACCCGGACCCAGCCGTCCGCGGCCCGCTCGGCGTCCTCGACCGGTTCGATCCCGGCCGGGGTCCAGCCCGTGCGCAGGTCCCACCGTCGGGCCGCGATCTTCGTGAACGTCGTGGACACGGACATGTCGTGCTGCTTGAGCAGCCGGTGGCCGCGGTTGACCTGGACGACCTCGGTCCCCAGCCCGGCGAAGACGGACGCGAACTCGCAGGCGATGAACCCGCCGCCCACCACGAGCAGCCGCCGCGGCAGCCGATCCAGTCGCATCACGGTGTCCGAGGTGTGCACCGACGGCAGGTCCAGGCCCGGGATCTCGGGGAGGGTGGGCCGCGACCCTGCGGCGACCACGACCTGGTCCGCCGTGATCTCCCGGCCCGAGGCGGTGCGCACGCGGCGGGGGCCGACGAAGCGCACCTCCTCCTGGATCACGCTCGTGTAGTCCAGATCGTCCCGGCGGTAGCGCAGCCCGTCCCGGCTGATGCCGTCGATGCGTGTGAAGATGCGGTCCCGGATGGCCGGGAAGTCGGCGCCCGTGAACTCCAGTCCCACCCCGAGGCTCCGGGCCTCGGGGGGCAGCGCGGCCAGGCCGGCCGGGTAGGCGTACATCTTGGTGGGGATGCAGCCGACGTTCAGGCAGGTGCCGCCGAACGTGCCGGAGTCGGCGATCACGACGCTCCGGCCCTTCCAGTGTTCGCTGATCAGGGAGTTCCCCGATCCGGATCCGATGATGAGCAGGTCGTGGTGTTCCTCAGGGGTGGCCATGCCCTCCAGGATAGGCACGGGCCCGGACGCAGTGGCGTCCGGGCCCGTGGGGCTGCCCGCCGACGGCGGGCTCACGCGGGGCTCACTCGATCACGAGCAGCAGGTCCCCGCCGTTGACGGGCGTGATGCCCTCCGTGACCACGCGGCGCACGGTGCCCGCGACCTGGGCCGTGATCGCGGCCTCCATCTTCATCGCCTCGATCGTCGCCACCGCCTGGCCGACCTCGACGGCGTCGCCCTCCGCCACCTGGACGGTGACCGAGCCCGCGAACGGGGCGGCGACGTGGCCGGGGGTGCCGGGGTCCGCCTTCTCCGCGGTCCGCACGGTGGACTCGATCGAGCGATCCCGGACGGTCATCTGGCGCAGCTGGCCGTTCAGGGTGACCATCACGGTGCGCATGCCCTTCTCGTCCGGCTCGGAGACGGACATGAGGGTGGCGAGCAGCCGGACACCGCGGCCGAGCGAGATGACGTGCTCACGCCCGGGGACGAGGCCATAGAGGAAGTCGCGGGTGTGCAGGGTGACGGTGTCCCCGAACTCCTCGCGGTGCGCCTCGAACTCCTTCGTGGGGCCGGGGAAGAGCAGGCGGTTCAGCACCGCCCGGCGGGTCTGTCCGGCCTCGGCGAGGGCCCTCGAGTCCTCCGCGGAGATCTCCACCATGCCCGCGCCCTCGCGGCGACCCTGGAGGGCCTTGGTCCGGAAGGGCTCCGGCCAGCCGCCGGGCGGGTCGCCGAGCTCGCCGCGCAGGAAGCCGATCACGGAGTCCGGGATGTCGAACTCCTGCGGACGCTCCGCGAACTCCTTCGGGTCCACGCCGGAGCCGACCAGCTGGAGCGCCAGATCGCCCACCACCTTGGAGGACGGGGTGACCTTGACGAGGTGGCCGAGCAGGTCGTCGGCCGCGGCGTACATCGACTCGATGGCCTCGAACCGCTCCCCCAGGCCGAGCGCGATCGCCTGCGTGCGCAGGTTGGACAGCTGGCCGCCCGGGATCTCGTGGTGGTACACGCGGCCGGTCGGGGCGGGCAGCCCCGCCTCGAAGGGCGCGTACGCCGAGCGGACGGACTCCCAGTAGGGCTCCATCGCGGTGGCGGCCTCGAGGCCGAGACCGGTGTCCCGCTCCGTGTGCTCGAGCGCCGCGACCAGGGCGGACAGCGGCACCTGGCTGGTGGTGCCCGCCATGGACGCGGTGGCCGCGTCGACGGCGTCCACGCCGGCCTCCGCCGCTGCGAGCAGGGTGGCCAGCTGACCGCCGGCGGTGTCGTGCGTGTGCAGGTGCACGGGCAGGTCGAACTCGGCCCGCAGGGCGGTGACCAGCTCGCGCGCGGCGGCGGGCCGCAGCAGGCCCGCCATGTCCTTGATCGCCAGGACGTGGGCGCCGGCGTCGACCATCCGGCGGGCGAGGCCCAGGTAGAAGTCGAGCGTGTAGAGCGTCTCCTTGGGATCCGTCATGTTGCCCGTGTAGCACAGGGCCGCCTCGGCCACGGCGGTGCCCGTGGCACGTACCGCCTCGATGGCCGGGGTGATCTGCTCGACGTCGTTGAGGGCGTCGAAGATGCGGAACACGTCGACGCCGGACGCCGCGGCCTCGGCCACGAACGCGTCCGTCACCTCGGTGGGGTACGGCGTGTAGCCCACCGTGTTGCGGCCGCGCAGCAGCATCTGGATCGGGATGTTCGGCAGCTCCGCGCGCAGCAGCTCGAGGCGCTGCCACGGGTCCTCGTGGAGGAAGCGCAGCGCGACGTCGTACGTCGCCCCGCCCCAGGCCTCCACGGAGAGCAGCCCCGGCAGGGTATGCGCGACGGCGGGGGCGGCGGCCAGCAGGTCGCGGGTGCGGACGCGGGTGGCCAGCAGGGACTGGTGGGCGTCGCGGAACGTGGTGTCCGTGACGGCCAGCGCGGTCTGCTCACGCAGGGTGCGGGCGAAGCCCTCGGGGCCCTGCTCCAGCAGCACCTGACGCCAGCCGTGCGGGGGCACCGCGTCCTCGTTCCGGCTCGGGCCGTCGAAGGGCGAGCGGTCCGGCTCCTGGTGCTTGTCGCCTGGGTGCTCCGGGAGGCGGTCACGGGGGTCGATGCCCTCGACGCGCGGGCCGTGCGGCTGGTTGACGGTGACGTCCACGAGGTACTGCAGGGCCTTGGATCCGCGGTCCTGGGAGCGGTTCACCGTGGCCAGCTCGGGGTGCTTGTCGATGAAGTCCGTGGCGACGTCGCCGCTGACGAACTGCGGGTCGTCCATCACGTTCATCAGGAACGGGATGTTGGTGGCCACGCCGCGCACGCGGAACTCTGCCAGGGCGCGGCGCACGCGGCGCACGGCCGTGGCGTAGTCGCGTCCGCGGCAGGTGAGCTTGACCAGCATCGAGTCGAAGTGGGGGCTGATCTCCGCACCGGCGTAGATGGTGCCGCCGTCGAGGCGCACACCGGAGCCGCCGGCCGAGCGGTAGGCGGTGATGGTGCCGGTGTCCGGGCGGAAGCCGTTGGCCGGGTCCTCGGTGGTGATGCGGCACTGGATGGCGAAGCCGCGGACCTGGAGGGCGTCCTGCGTGATGCCCAGCTCGGGCAGGGTGGCGCCGGCGGCGATGCGCAGCTGCGCGCCCACCAGGTCCACGTCCGTGACCTCCTCGGTCACGGTGTGCTCCACCTGGATGCGGGGGTTCATCTCGATGAACACGTGCTGGCCCGCCCGCTCGCCCGCCGTGTCCACGAGGAACTCCACGGTGCCCGCGTTGACGTACCCCATCTCCTTGGCGAAGGCGACGGCGTCCCGGTGCAGGGCCTGCCGGATCTCCTCGTCCAGGTTCGGTGCCGGGGCCATCTCGATGACCTTCTGGTGGCGGCGCTGGAGCGAGCAGTCCCGCTCGAAGAGGTGCACGACGTTGCCCTCGCCGTCGGCGAGGATCTGCACCTCGATGTGCCGCGGCCGCAAGACGGCCTGCTCGAGGAACACGGTGGGGTCGCCAAAGGCGGTGTCCGCCTCGCGCATCGCGGCCTCGAGGGAGCCGCGCAGGTCCTCGCGGCGCTCGACGCGGCGCATGCCGCGGCCGCCGCCGCCGGCGACGGCCTTGACGAAGATGGGGAAGCCGATCTCCTCGGCCTGCTCCAGGAGCCACTCGACGTCGGCACTCGGGTCCGAGGAGGCCAGGGTGGGGATGCCCGCGCGCTTGGCCGCGCGCAGGGCCTCGACCTTGTTGCCGGTCAGCTCGAGGACGTCGGCGGGCGGGCCGACGAAGGTGATCCCGTTCTCGGCCGCGGCGCGGGCCAGGCCGGCGTTCTCCGACAGGAAGCCGTAGCCCGGGTAGATCGCGTCGGCCCCGGCGTCCTTCGCCACGCGGATGATCTCGTCCACGTCGAGGTAGGCGCGCACGGGGTGGCCCTCCTCGCCGATGCGGTAGGCCTCGTCCGCCTTCTGGCGGTGGATCGAATTGCGGTCCTCGTAGGGGAAGACGGCCACGGTGCGGGCGCCCAGCTCGTAGCAGGCGCGGAAGGCGCGGACGGCGATCTCGCCGCGGTTGGCCACCAAGACCTTGGAGAAGACGGCGCCGGCTCCGGTCGACCCGGCCGCGTCCTCTGGAGGGGTGGAGTTCTCGACAGGTGCGGTCATGGTTGGGAGTGTGTCACACCGCGCCGGAGTTCCGCCTCATGTGGCGCACAGTCACCGTTGCGAGACGAAAGATGACTGGTTCGGCGCTGTGGGGCGCCGACGCCGGCCCGGCCTCGTGCCGGGGCCGGCGTCGGCCGCGGGCGCCCGGCGGTGGAGAGTCAGGCGGAGCGGCGGGCCCGACGCCGCCCGGCCAGCTCGTCCCCCGGCTCGGGGGCGACGATCACGCTCTCCCGCGGCAGCTCGGCGAGGCTGCCCTCGACCTCGCGCCACACGCGGCCGACGGCGATCCCGAAGACGCCCTGGCCGCCCTGGACGAGGTCCACGACCTCGTCCGCCGAGGTGCACTCGTACACCGAGGCGCCGTCGCTCATCAAGGTGATCTGCGCCAGGTCCTCGACACCCCGCTCGCGCAGGTGGCCCACGGCGGTGCGGATCTGCTGGAGCGAGACGCCGGTGTCCAGGAGGCGCTTGACCACCTTGAGGACGAGGATGTCGCTGAACGAGTACAGCCGCTGGGAGCCGGGGCCGGAGGCGCTGCGGACCGTGGGGGCCACGAGATCCGTGCGGGCCCAGTAGTCGAGCTGGCGATAGGTGATGCCGGCGGCCTTGCACGCGGTGGGACCGCGGAAGCCGACGTCGTCGCCCTGGGTCCTGCCCTCGTCGAAGAGCGTGCCCTGGGCGCCGAGCGCGGGGGGCCGGCCAGGACCTGCAGTGGGTATCACGGGGAACCTCCTGGTGCGGGGCCCCCGGTGCGGGGAGGGGGACGCGACCGTCGTGTGCCGCCGGTGACCGTGGCGGCGCTCCCCGGTGACCGTGGGGAGGACGACGGAGGCGCCCCGGGTGGCGGGGCCCTCTTCCCCTCGAAGGTACGCGCGGGTCCGGGGACGGTCAACGAAGCCGGCGGCGAGACCGCGCCGTGTCGCGCCGGCTCCGCTCAGGCGAAGTCCTCGGGGCGCACCGTGTCCAGGAAGTCGCGGAAGTCCTCGACGGCGCGCTCCTGGCCGGTGTCCTCCTCCCCCGTCCGCGCCGGCATGCCGGCGTCCGCGAGGACGGCGGGACTGCCGAGCACGGGGGCGTCGGCGCGCAGGGCGACCACGACGGCGTCCGAGGCGCGCGCGTCGACCCGGGCGCCCGTGGAGAGCACGAGCTCGGCGTGCACGACCTCGTCCCGGACCTCGGTGAGCCGCACCCGCACGACCTCGGCGCCCAGGGCGTCGACGGCGGCCAGGAGCAGCTCATGGGTGAGGGGCCGGGGCGCGCGGACGCCCTCGAGCGCGAGCGCGGCGGCGGCGGCCTCGGGCGCGCCCACCCACAGCGGGACCATCGTGCGGCCGGGCGGATCCACCAGCAGGATCACGTGGTGCTGCTCGGGCAGCTCGACGCGCACGCCGAGCACGGAGAGCGGCACGTCGCCGGCGTCGTCGGCGGGCACGGGGCGCGGCTCAGTCATCCCACTGCTCCAGCCCCACGGCCACGAGGGCCGCATGCAGCCGCAGGCTGGCCTGCGCGATCTCGCGTGCCGAGCGGGCCACGCGGGGGCGGGTGCCGGCGTCGCGGCGGGCCTGCAGCGGGGCGACGGCGCGCTCCACCAGGCCCAGTTCGCGGTCGGCCGCGGCCCGCAGCGGGCGCAGGTGCCGGGGCTCCAGGCCGTGGCCCGCGAGCACGACGGCGGCCCGGGCCACGTCCATCGCATGGCTCGGGTAGCCGCCGTCGGGATCGACGGGCAGGAGCGAGTACTGGTCCAGCTCGGCCAGCAGCTCCTCGCCCGCACCGGATTCGGCGGCGAGCTCGGCGCGGGTCCACGACCGGCGGCCCCCGGCGACCTCCCGGCCGAGCCGCTCCGCGTCCGAGGACGCCGGGACCGCCGCGGTTCCGGGCAGGCCGGTGGGGCGTTCGCCGCGGTCCAGCGCGGCCAGGTGGTCGGCGATCACCTTGAGCGGCAGGAAGTGGTCGCGCTGCAGGGCGAGGACGAACCGGAGCCGGTCCACGTCCTCGGGCCGGAAGCGCCGGTAGCCGGCGGGGGTCCGCTCGGGCAGCACGAGGCCACGGTCCTCCAGGAAGCGCACCTTGGACGCGGTGACGCCGGGGAATTCTGCTTCGAGGGCGGCCACGACCTCGCCGATGCCCAGCCGGCCCGCAGGGCGGACGGTGGGGACGGCGTCCGGGCGCGGGCGCGGATCGGGCACGGGGATGACGGCTCAGCCCCGCGCCGGTCCGGCGTAGTACGTGAGCCGGTACTTGCCGATCTGCACGTGCATCCCGGAGCGCAGCAGGATCTCGTCCACGCGGTCGTGGTTCACGAAGGTGCCGTTGAGGGAGTTCAGGTCCACGAGCCGGTGGCCGCCGTCCTCGGCCCGGAACTCCGCGTGACGACGGGAGACCGTGACGTCGTCGAGGAAGATGTCCGCGTCCGGGTGGCGCCCCACGGAGACCACGTCCTCGTCCAGCAGGAAGCGGGCCGACTGGTCCGGGCCCTCGTGGGCGAGCAGCAGCGCGGAACCGGCCGGGAGGGCGCGGATCGCGTCCGACTCCTCACGGGTGAGGTCCGCCGAGACCAGCGGCGCCAGCTCGGTGAGGTTGATGGCGGAGGTGGACAGGTCCGGTTCACGTCCGGGCTGGTTCATGGGGTGCTCCTGTGCGAGGGCCGGCGCCGCGGCGCCGGCCGGATGGAGGGACGAAGGGGACGCCGTCGCCCCGCCGGCCAGCGGCGGGGCGACGGCGGACGGGGCTCAGCTGGTGTGCGAGGCGTAGCCCTCGGCGTCCATGAGGCCCTCGAGCTGGGCCTCGTCCGCGAGGGTGATCTCGAACAGCCAGCCGCCCTCGTAGGGGGCGGAGTTGACCAGGCCGGGCTCGCCGTCGAGCTCGTCGTTGACGGCGGCCACGGTGCCGGTGACCGGGGCGTAGATGTCCGAGACGGACTTCGTGGACTCGACCTCGCCCACCGCGGTGCCCGCGGTGACCTCGGTGCCGACCTCCGGCAGGTCCACGTACACGACGTCACCCAGCGCATCCTGCGCGAAGTCGGTGATGCCCACGCGAACCGTACCGGCGGCACCGGCCTCGGCGATCCACTCGTGCTCGGCGGAGTACTTCAGGCCTTCGGGGATGGAGCTCATGGAGTGCGCGTCCTTTGCGTGGTCGGGAGTGATGACGTCGTCTCGCAGACTACCGAGCGGCACGTGATTCGCGCCACTGGGGCGCTCAGAGCACGCCGCGCATGCCGCGACGCACCGGCTTGGCGATGGCCAGCACGAGCAGGCCCACGCCCAGGGTGACCGCGCCGATCATCCCGAAGTAGCCCACCTCGTTCTGTTCCGAGTAGGAGCCGGCCAGCGAGCCCGCCAGGGCCGTACCCAGGGCGACGGACAGGTTGTACAGCGACACCATCATCACCGGGAAGCTGCGCGGGGCGACCTTGGTGGCCAGGGAGAGGCCCACCGGGGAGACGAGCAACTCGCCCATGGTGCAGACGAAGAGGATCAGCGTCAGCCACAGCAGCGGCACGGCGACGACGTCGGCCACCGGGATGAACAGCAGGAAGGCGACGCCGATCAGGACGATGCCGATGCCGAACTTCACCGGGGTGGCGGGCTGGCGGGTGCCCAGCTTGGTCCACAGCGCGGCGAACACCGGGGCGAACACGATGATGAAGATCGGGTTGATGGAGTTGACCCACTCCATGGGCATGAGCCAGCCGAACAGGTTCCGGTCGAGGCGGTTCTCGGAGTACAGCGCGATCACGGTGAACTGCTGCTGGAACAGGGCGAAGAACACGGACGTGCCGATGAACAGCGGGATGAACGCCTTCACGCGCGAGCGCTCCTCCTCCGTGACCTTCGTCGAGGTCAGCAGGACGGCGAAGATCGCGATGGCCGCGACGGCGGCGAGCACGACGACGGCGTCGGAGAGGTTGCCCAGGGTGACGACGCCCGTGAGGAACAGGACCACGACGACGGCGACCATCCCCAGGCCGATCAGGCCCCAGCGGCCGTACTGCGACCGCGGCAGCGGATCCGGGACCCGGTGCACGGTGCTCGGCAGGTTCTTGCGGGTCAGGGCGTACTGCGCCAGGCCGATGGCCATGCCGGCGGCGGCGAGGCCGAAGCCCACGTGGAAGCCCAGCGTGTCGCGTGCCAGGCCGGTGAGCAGCGGGCCGAAGAGGGCGCCGATGTTCACGCCCATGTAGAAGATGGAGAAGCCGGCGTCGCGTTTGGGGTCCTCGCGGGAGTACAGGGA
The DNA here is from genome assembly GCF_006704135.1 of Micrococcus sp. R8502A1. NCBI lineage: Bacteria > Bacillati > Actinomycetota > Actinomycetes > Micrococcales > Micrococcaceae > Micrococcus > Micrococcus sp. R8502A1. The sequence goes on along the minus strand of NZ_VIGS01000011.1, from coordinate 28,302 downwards.
GCCGACGAGGTTCGTGGCGTTGGCCTTGAGACCGCCCGAGCCGACGGCGACGAGCACGAGGCCGAGGGTCAGGCCCGGGACCCCCGGGACGAGGGCCAGCGCGATGTGGCCGAACATGATCCCGACGGCGCTGACGAACATGGTGCGCTCGGAGCCGAGCAGGCGGTCGGCGACCCAGCCGCCGAGGATGCAGAACACGTAGACCATGCCGCCGTAGGCGCCGACGATGCCCGTGGCCACGGCCGGGTCGATCCCGAGGCCGCCCTCTGCGGCGGTCCAGGACATGTAGTACACGAGCATGGCCTGCATGCCGTAGAAGGAGAAGCGCTCCCACAGCTCCACGGAGAACAGGTTCGCCAGCGGGCCGGGCTGGCCGAGGAACGGGCGGCCGCGCCAGTCGGGGGTGGCGTCGTCGGGACGGGTGGCCGTCGACGCCGCCACGCGGGCGGGCGGCTCGACGTCGGGCACGCGGCCCGCGAGAGGATTCTGGGGATTTTCCACCGATCCACTGTCCTCCTCCGAGGAAGTCAGGGCAAACTCCCTGACCGGTGACGCCGATCACATCCGCGGCCCGGGCGGCGTCCGTCCTAGAGTGGAGGCCGTGTCCGTCACCTCCGAGATCGCCCGTGCCCGCTCGCTCATCCGTGTGGTCCCCGACCATCCCAGCCCGGGCGTGGCCTTCCAGGACATCACGCCCCTGCTCGCCGACGCCCGCGCGCTGAGGGCGTGCGTCGAGGCCCTGGTGGCGCCGTTCGAGGGGCGCTTCGACCTCGTGGCCGGCCTCGAGGCTCGCGGGTTCCTGCTCGCCGGGGCGGCCGCCGTCCTGACCGGCACCGGCCTCGTGCCGCTGCGCAAGGCCGGGCGCCTCCCGGCTCCCGCGGCCCGCGCGGACTACACGCTGGAGTACGGGACCGCGAGCATCGAGGTCTCCGAGGACCTGCGGGCCGGGTCACGGGTGCTCCTGCTCGACGACGTCCTCGCCACGGGCGGCACCCTCGCCGCCGGCCGACGGCTCATCGAGGCGCGGGGCGCGGAGGTGGTGGGCGCGGCCTGCCTGCTGGAGCTCACGGCCCTCGGCGGCCGGGCCGTCGTGCCAGACACGCACGTGCTGTTCGCGGCCTGACGCGGTTCCCCTCCGCGGCCGACCCCTCCGCGGCCAATCCCTCGCGTTGGGGGCAGTTTCGGGCGGTATTCGCCGGGAATAGCACCCGAGAACGCCCCCGAACGGCCCAGGACACGAAGAAGCCGGAGCCCGCGCTGCGGGACTCCGGCTTAGTCGACGTGGTCGGGCTAGCGGGATTTGAACCCACGACCTCTTGACCCCCAGTCAAGCGCGCTACCAAGCTGCGCCATAGCCCGTGACGAATCGCGGTCATCCGCGCTTCGGCACCCGACGAGCATACCCCACCCGCGCCGCCGGACGCGAATCCGGAGCGGGCCGGCCGGGCCGTCGTCGTCAGGGGCGAACGCTGCGACACCCCGGAACGTGAACAAGGGGCCCACGTCCTCTTCACAGACGTGAACCCCTCATCCCTTGACCGAGGGCCACCCGACCGAGAGTCCCCCAGCGACCGCGGCCCCGGCGTACCGGTGGGCCTGGCGGTCTGCACGAACCCTCTCATGACTGAGGGTGCAGTCGTGCACGTGAGAAGCCTAACACGCCGAGCGTCTCCGATCCGCCGTTCCGGGCGGGTCGAAGAGGCGTGTCGGGGGGCTCACGGAGCCCCGCCGCAGGATCAGTACGTGAAGGTCCGGTCCCCCACGCGGAATTCGACGTCCTTGAGGTCCGGGATGGCGTCACGTGCCTGCTCCGCCGCCTCCCGCATCGTCTCCTCGAGGACCTGGGGATCGGCATCGAGCAAAGACTGGCCGTACTCGATGACCACCTTTCCGTCCTCCCGGAGCGCCTCGACGTCGACGATGTCCGAACCGGAGGGCAGGGATCGCGTCAGGTCCTCGACGACCTCGGCGGCGCGCTGGTCCGCCTCTGCGAGGGCGCCCTCGGCCTCCTGGCGCAGCTGCCCCAGGTCCACGCGGTCCGAGGCGTCCGCCTCCAGCTCGCTGATCCGGTCCTCGGCCTGGGCGAGCCGGTCCTCCGCGCTCTGCAGCGCGGCCCGGGTCTCGCCGTCGTCGACCGCACAGCCGGATGCGGCCAGCGCGAGCGCGGCCAGGGTGGCCAGGGACAGGGCGGCGGGGCGACGTCGGATGAGGCTCATGCCCTCAGGCTACGAGGCGAAGGTGGACGAACGGTGGGAGCTTGCCGGGACGACGACGTCCCCCGGCGCGGGTGGCCGAGGGACGTCGTCGGGGCGGGGCCGGATCAGCGGCGGCGACCGCGCTTCTCGCGCACGCGCATCCCGATCTCGAGGGGCGTGCCCTCGAACCCGAAGGTCTCGCGCAGGCGGCGCACGATGAACCGGCGGTACCCGGGGTCCAGGAACCCGGTGGTGAACAGCACGAACTTGGGCGGCCGGCTCGAGACCTGGGTCGCGAACAGGATGCGGGGCTGCTTGCCGCCGCGCAGCGGGTGCGGGTGGGCCGCCACGAGCTCGCCGAGGAACGCGTTGAGCTTGCCCGTGGGGATGCGGGTGTCCCATGAGTCCAGGGCGAGGTCCAGCGCGGGGACGAGACGGTCCTTGTGCCAGCCGGTCTTCGCGGAGATGTTCACGCGCGGCGCCCACGCGACGTGCGCCAGGTCCCGCTCGATCTCCTTGGCCAGCTGGAGCCGCCGATCCTCATCCACCTGGTCCCACTTGTTGAACGCGATCACGAGGGCGCGACCGGAGTCCAGCACCATCTGGAGGATGCGCACGTCCTGCTCCGAGATCACCTGCGGCGCCTCGAGCAGCACCACGGCCACCTCCGCGCGGTCCAGGGCGGAGGCCGTACGCAGCGACGCGTAGTAGTCGGCGCCGTGGGCCATGTGCTGCCGTCGACGGATGCCGGCGGTGTCCACGAAGCGCCACAGCCGTCCGCCGAGCTCCACGAGCTCGTCCACGGGGTCGCGCGTGGTGCCGGCCAGGTCGTCCACCACCACGCGGTCCGAGCCGGCCAGCTTGTTCAGCAGCGAGGACTTGCCCACGTTCGGCCGGCCCACGAGGGCGATCCGGCGCGGGCCGCCGCGCGGCACGAGACCGCCGTGGGCGGACTCCTCCGGCAGTGCCTCGAGCGCGGCGTCCAACAGGTCCGCGACGCCGCGGCCGTGCACCGCGGACACCGGGTACGGGTAGCCGAAGCCGAGCGACCACAGGGTGGCGGCGTCGGCCTCCTGGACCATGTCGTCCACCTTGTTGGCGGCCACGATCACCGGGCGGTCCTTGCGACGCAGCATCGAGACCACGGCCTCGTCCGTGGCCGTCATGCCGACGGTGGCGTCCACCACGAACACGACGGCGTCCGCCACGTCCACGGCCAGCTCGGCCTGCTCGGCCACGCGACGGTGGATGCCCTTGGCGTCGTGCTCCCAGCCGCCGGTGTCCACCACGGTGAACTCGCGGCCGTTCCACTCGGCGTCGTAGGAGACGCGGTCGCGCGTCACGCCGGGCACGTCCTCCACCACGGCCTCACGGCGGCCGATGATGCGGTTGACGAGCGTGGACTTGCCGACGTTCGGCCGGCCCACGATGGCCAGCACGGGCGGCACGGGCGCGTCGACGTCCTCGTCGGGCCCGAGCTGCCACGCGTCGAGGAGGGCGGCGTCGTCCTCCTCGAGCTCGTAGTCCTCGAGGCCGGCGCGCAGCGACGCGGCGCGCGCCTCGGCCTCCTCCTCGGTCATGGCGGCGAGCCGCTCGGCCACCTGATCGTCGCCGGCGGGGACGAACTCGTCCTCACCGGAGCGGTGCTGGGGGTTCTCGGTCATCGTCGGCCTCCCTTCACGGCCGGAATGCCGGCCTGGTCCTCGACGGCGGCCAGGACGGCCGCCACGGTCTGCTCGAAGTCGAGCTCGGTGGAGTCCACGAGCGCCACCCCGTCGGCGGGGCGGTCGAACGTGGACACGGTGGCGTCGCGGGCGTCGCGCCCGGCCACCTGACGGTGCAGCGTGCCGGCATCGACGCCGGTCTCCCCCGCCGCGGCCAGCTGGCCCGAGCGGCGGGCGGTGCGCACGGCCTCGGAGGCCGTGAGCAGCACGCGCGCGTGGGCGTCCGGGGCCACCACCGTGGTGATGTCACGGCCCTCGGCGACCATCCGGCCCGCGGCGGCGATCGCCGCCCGCTGGCGACGATGCAGCTCCTCGCGCACCGGGATGACCACGGCGACGGTGGAGACCGTGTCCGTGACCTCGGGGCCGCGGATCGCCTCGGTGACGTCCGTGCCGCCGACCCGCACGGCCTCGACGTCCGGGTCGGTGGACTGGTCCAGGTCCATGGCGACGGCGGCCGCCGCCACGGCCTCCGCATCGGCCAGGTCGACGCCCTCGTGCAGGCAGTGCCACGCCACGGCGCGGTACATGGCGCCGGTGTCCAGGTATGCGGCGCCGAGACGCCGGGCCACGGCCTTGGACACGGACGACTTGCCCGAGCCCGAGGGCCCGTCCACCGCCACCACGAGCGGCGCGGGTGCGACGTCGTCGCGGGTGTGCTCGGTCATCTCAGACCACCTTCCATCCGGCGGCGGTCAGCGCCGCCACGAGTTCGTCCCTGCGGCCGGGCAGCACGGAGATCTCCACCATGCCGACCCGGTGGCCCGAGGCGTGCTCGAGCCGCAGGTCCTCCACGTTCACGTCCGTGCGGCCGACCTTGTCGAGGAGGGCCGCGATCTGCCCGGGGGCGTCGTCCACGATCACCGTGACCACCGCGAACGCCTGCGGCGGCGCCCCGTGCTTGCCGGGCACCCGGGCCCGACCGGCGTTGCCCTCGGCGATCAGCTGCGCCATGTCCAGCCGCGCCCCGGGGGCGGAGGGGTCCTCCAGGGTGCGGATCAGCCGGTCCAGGTCCGCCCGCAGCCCGTGCAGCGCCGGCACGATCCGCCCGGCGTTGCCGGAGAGGATCTGCACCCACAGCTGCGGGTCCGACGCTGCGATCCGGGTGGTGTCCCGCAGCCCGTTGCCGGCCAGGGCGAGCGCCTGGTCCGGGGTCTCCTGCAGGCGGGAGGCCACGAGCGAGGCGGCGATCTGCGGCAGGTGCGAGATCAGCGCGACCGACTCGTCGTGGGCGCGGGCGGCCATCCGGTACGGGGTGGCCTGCAGCGTCAGCGCGAGGGCCCGGCCGGCCGCGAGGGCGGCCGGGCGGGTCGTGTCCGTCGGGCACAGCACCCACGGCGCCTGCGTGAACAGGGTGCCGCGGGCCGCCACGGGACCGGACCGCTCGGAGCCGGCCATCGGGTGCGTCCCGAGGTACCGGTCGGCGTCCTGCGGGGCCAGGCGGGCCTCGTCGACGGCGGCCCGCACGCCCGCGGCGACCGCCTCCTTCACCGAGGCGATGTCCACCACCACGGCCGCGGGCCAGCGGCGCAGCGAGTCCACCACGACGTCGGCGGTCACGTCCGGCGGCGCGGCCACGACGACGAGGCCCGGGGCGGCGTCGAGGTCGTCGCCCTCGGCGTCCAGGCGGGCGGGGCGTCCGGCGCGGATGTCCGCGGCCACGGCCAGGGCGGCGGGCGAGGGGTCGTGCAGGCGCACGTCCACACCGGCCGCGCTCAGCCCGATGCCGATCGAGGCGCCCAGCAGACCGGTCCCCCGGACGAGCACGGGCTGCGGGATCCCGGCCGGGCCGTCACCGAGCTTGGCGGCGGACTCGGCGGGCGCGCTCACAGGCCGACCAGGGCCTTGAGGTGGCCCAGCTCCTGCGCGTTGAGCGCGCGGACGGTGCCCTGCTTCTGGTCGCCCAGCAGGATGGGGCCCACCTTGACGCGGACGAGCCGCTCGACCGGGTGGCCGATCTCCTGGAACATGCGACGCACGATGCGGTTCTTGCCCGAGTGCAGCACGACCTCGACGAGCACGTGGCCCGGCGTCGAGTCGACGAGCTTGAACGAGTCGACCTGCGCCACGCCGTCCTCCAGTTCCACGCCCTCGCGCAGCCGGTTGGAGACGCCCTTGGCCAGCGGGCCGCGGGTCTGCACGACGTAGGTCTTGGGGACCTCGTAGCTGGGGTGGGTGAGGCGGTTGGCCAGCTCACCGTCGTTGGTGAGGATGAGCAGGCCCTCGGTCTCGTTGTCCAGACGGCCCACGTGGAACAGGTGCTCCTGCCCGGGCTTGAGGTAGGTGGCGATCGAGGGCCGGCCCTCCGGGTCCACCATCGTGGAGATCACGCCGCGGGGCTTGTTGAAGACGAAGTACTGCTTGGTCACGTCCGTCTGCACGGAGATGCCGTCCACCCGGATCACGGCCCGGGCCGGGTCCACGCGCACGCCGGGCTCGGTGACGACGACGCCGTCCACCTCCACACGGCCCTCCGCGATGAGGTCCTCGCTCACGCGCCGGGACGCCACACCCGCCGCGGCCAGCACCTTCTGCAGGCGCTCGCCCGACTCGTCGTGGATGCGGTCGAGGTGGGCGGCCTTGGCCCGGGCGGCGCCGGCGCCGCGGCCGCGGCGGCCGCGGGTGCGCGGCACGGCGTCCTCGTCGAAGGGGGCCTCCTCACGGGGGGCGGCGGCGCCGCGGCGGGCACCGATCTGTCGCTGGAAATCGCGCTCCTGGAACGGGCCGCCCCGTCGACCGACGGCGGGGGTGCGTCCGGAGCCTCGCGGCTTGCGGGAGTTCATGGGGAGGGCGTCCTTTCGGGTGCGCGTCAACGGCGCCGGTCGGGCCGGCGGCGGACGGGTCAGGGGGTGAGGGACGGTCCGGAGACGGACACGCCCGGCTTCATTCTCGCAGATCGGCGGCGTCGCGTCTCCCGGCCACCGCTCCCCCGGCCGCGAGCGCGGAGAAAACCGGCCCGGTCCCGCGACGGGACCGGGCCGGCGTCGTCGGCGGTCAGCGGACGGTCACGGCGCGCCGCCGCGGCAGATCAGCTCGCGGGCGAGCTGCCGGTAGGCCTTGGCCCCGTCGTGGTTCTCGGCGAACAGGGTGATGGGCGTGGCCGCCACCGTGGCGTCGGCGAACTTGATGGACCGCTTGATGACGGTCTCGAACACGCGGTCCCCGAAGCCGGCCACGAGCGAGCCCACGACCTCCTTGGAGTGCAGGGTCCGCTGGTCGAACATCGTGGCCAGCACGCCGTCGATCTCCAGGTCCGGGTTGAGCCGGTCCTGCACCTTCTCGATCGTCTCGACGAGCAGGGCGACCGCGCGCAGCGCGAAGAACTCAGCGGTCAGCGGGATGATCACGCCGTGCGAGGCGGTCAGCGCGTTGACGGTCAGCAGGCCCAGCGAGGGCTGGCAGTCGATGAGGACCACGTCGTAGTCGTCGCGGACCTGGCGCAGCGCACGCTCGAGGACCTGCTCGCGGGCCACCTCGTTGACGAGCTGCACCTCGGCCGCGGACAGGTCAATGTTGGCCGGCAGCAGGTCCATGTTCTCGAAGTCCGTGGACAGGATCGCGTCCTTCGCGGTCACCGACCGTTCCATGAGCACGTTGTACACCGTGGTGTCGAGCTCGTGCGGGTTCGCGCCCAGGCCGGCCGAGAGGGCGCCCTGCGGGTCGAAGTCCACCATGAGCACCCTGCGGCCGTAGCCCGCGAGCGCGGCGCCCAGGTTGATGGTGGAGGTCGTCTTCCCGACGCCGCCCTTCTGGTTCACCATCGAGATGATCCGCGCCGGGCCGTGCGAGGTCAGGGGCGCGGGCTCGGGGAAGTCGTGCTTGGGCCGGCCGGTGGGCCCGAGCACGGGCTCGCCGTGGATGGTCATCACGGGGATCGGTTCTCTCGAGGTCACGGCGGCGCCGGCTCCTTCCACGGTGGTCTGCACGCCCGGCCGCGGGCCGCGGCGCGCCGCGGCCGCCGTCGTCGGCGTGTCCGGATCTTCCCCCACCCTAGTGCCTGGCGTTCCCGGGACGACGGCGACGCCGGGGACGGGCCGGTGTCCAGGCTCGTCCCCGGCGTCGCCGGTGGTCGACGATGCGGCGTGCCGCGCGGGCCCGCCTCCTCCGTCAGCGGGTGGGGTTCCGGTCGCCGTCGGCGGCCATCGCGAAGTTCAGGCTGGAGTCGGGGTGGCCCTCGTAGGCCTGCTCGGCGACCGTCGGGGACTGCTGCGGGTCGTGCGCGGCGCCGCCATGGCCGACCACGGTCGCCTCGTCGAACTTCAGCTCGCCGCTGAGGACGCGCCGGGCGCGCTCGCCGTCGAGCTCGCCCACCCAGCGGCCGATGAGGAGCGTGGCCACGGCGTTGCCGGTGAAGTTCGTCAGGGCGCGGGCCTCGGACATGAACTTGTCGATGCCCACGATCACTCCCATGCCTCCGAGCAGCTCGGGTCGGTGCGCCTGCAGGCCGGCGGCGAGCGTGGCCATGCCCGCGCCGGTGACGCCGGCCGCGCCCTTCGAGGCGATGATCATGAAGACCAGCAGGCCGACCTGCTCGCCGAGGTTCATCTCCGCGCCCATCGCGTTGGAGACGAAGAGCGCGGCCATGGTCAGGTAGATGGCGGTGCCGTCCAGGTTGAAGGAGTAGCCGGTGGGCACGGTCACGCCCACGACGGACTTGTCCACGCCGGCATGCTCCATCTTGGCGATCAGACGGGGCAGGGCGGCCTCGGAGGAGCTGGTGGCGAAGATGAGCAGGTACTCCCGGCCCAGGTACTTCATGAGGGACAGGATGCTCAGGCCGGTCACGACCTTCAGGATGGTGCCGAGCACCACCACGATGAAGGCGATGCAGGTCAGGTAGAAGGCGCCCATGAGCAGCGCCATGGCGCCGATCGCGGACCAGCCCGTGGAGCCGACGACGGCGGCGATCGCACCGAAGGCGCCGATCGGGGCGACCCACATCACCATCATGAGGATGCGGAACACGACGCCCTGGATCAGGGTGAGACCGCGCAGCAGCGGGGCGCCGGCCGGGCCCATCTGCTGCAGGGCGAAGCCCACGAGCAGGGCGATGAACAGGGTGGGCAGCACCGGCAGGGAGCCGGGGATGATGTCCAGCAGGAACTGGACGGTGCCGTCCGCCGCGGCCTGGGGCTTGTTCGGGTCGTAGGGCGTCAGCTTGAGGCCCTCGCCGGGGTGGATGAGGTTGCCGACGACGAGGCCGATGGCCAGCGCGAACGTGGACATCGCCATGAAGTAGACCAGGGCGATGCCGCCCACGCGGCCGACGGTCGCGGCCTTGGCGATCGAGCCGACGCCGAGGACGATCGTGCAGAAGATGACCGGGCCGATCATCATCTTGATGAGGGAGACGAAGCCGTCGCCCAGCGGCTTGAGGGACTTGCCGAACTCGGGGAAGAACAGGCCGACGGCGGCGCCCAGCACCACCGAGGCGATCACGGCGATGTACAGCCAGTGGGTGCGGTCCTTCTTCGTCGCCGGGGCCGGCGGGGCCGAGGTCTCGGCCGGTGGGGTGTGCGCCATCGGGCGTTCCGTTCTGTGCGGTGGTGGGGCGCCGCCGAGCGGTCCGCAACGGCGCGGGAGGGATGTGACCACTCTCGCGGCCCCGGGTGGTGTCGGTCACGATTGCGGTCATAGTGGTCACGGCGGCCGACGGACTGCAGGATCGTGGGGGTGGACCGGCGCGTCGCCGGCCCGAGGGAGGAGAGGCATGCGCCACCCGTGGTCGATCGCCCGGCGGATCGCCGTGGTCCACGTGGCGCTCGTGGCGGCCATCGCCCTGTTCAGCGTGTGGAGCGCCTACCTCCAGGCCCGCGAGGTGGCCCAGCGCGTCGAGGAGCGCCACGTCCAGGGCGTCACCACCCTCGTGGCGCGCGACCCCGCGCTCGTCTCGGCCCTGCGGGCCGGCGACGCCCCCGCCTTGCAGGCCGGGATCGACGGCTGGATCGCCGAGGCACAGGTCTCGTGGCTGACCGTGATGGACCCGGACGGGATGCGGTTGGCGAGCTGGCGCCCCGAGCAGGTCGGTGTCCGCTACCCGAAGCCGGTGGACGCCGTCGTCGCCGGGGACACCGTCGTGGAGCTCTCGAGCACCGGTGCGGCGGGCCGTTCGGTGCGCGCGCTCGCACCGGTCGTGGACCCGGAGGACGGCACCGTCCTGGGCGTGGTCACGACGGGCGTGCAGATCTCCGATGTCGCCATCATGGCCCAGGCCCAGATCCCCGGCATCCTGCTGGGCTCGGCCGCCGTGGCCGCCGTCGGCCTGCTCGTCGCCTGGCTCGTGGGCCGGTATCTGAACCGGGTGACGCTCGGACGCGGCCCCGAGCAGATCGCCGAGCAGTTCCTGCTGGCGGAGACGGCCATGGACTCGCTCGAGGCCGGCGTCGTGGTCCTCGCCCCGGACGGGCGGGCCCGCCTGCACAACGACGCCGCCGCGCGCCTGCTCGGCTGGGAGGGCGCGGGCGAGCCTCGCCGTCGGCGGGCGGGTCCTCGTGGTGCAGCAGCGTGTCGTGCGGGCGCCCGGCCGTTCCGACCCCGGCGGGTCGGTCCCGCCGACGGCCCTCGCCGCGGCCGCCCGCGAGGGCGTGACCACCGCCCCGGCGGGATCGCGCGTGCTCGTCCTGCACGACCGCACCGACCTGCAGCGGCTCGGCGACGAGCTCACCGTGGCGCATACCCTGACCACGGCGCTGCGCGCGCAGACGCACGAGCACGCCAACCAGCTGCACACCGCCCTCGCCCTCGTGGAGTCGGGCCGGCTGGAGGCGGCCCGGGCCGTGCTGTCCCGCCGCGCCGCGGACGAGGAGGCCTCCGACGACGTCCTCGCCGCCCTGCTCGACGCGAAGGCCGCCCAGGCGCGTGAGCGGGGGGTGGCGCTGACCTGGTCCGCCGAGCTGACCGCGCCCGCCCCGCTGCGCCCGCTCGACCTGCTGACCGTGCTGGGCAACCTGGTGGACAACGACCTCGACGCGGCCGCCGCACCGGACCTGTCCGCGGTAGACCGGTGGGTCGACGTCGAGGTGGTCTCGGACGCCACGGGCCTGGTGGTGCAGGTGGCCGACGGCGGCCCCGGACCCTCCGACGCGGACCGCCGCCGGCTCTTCGACCGGGGCTGGTCGACGAAGCCCGTCGGCGCCGCCGGACGCGGCATGGGGCTGTGGCTGACGCGGCGGATCGCGGAGGAGGCCGGCGGGGTCGTGGACGTCGCGACCGACTCCGGCACCGTGTTCACCGTCGAGGTGCCCCGCGAGCCCACACCCCAGGAGGAGACATGACCGCCCGCCCGTACCGGGTGCTCGTCGTCGAGGACGAGCAGCTGACGGCCGAGACCTACGTGGCGCACCTGGACCGGCTGCCGGGCTTCGAGGTGGCCGCGGTGGCCGGTTCCCTGCTGGCCGCGCGGCAGGTCGCCGCGGCGGGCCTGCACGCCAACGGGCGCTTCCCGTTCGACGTCGTCCTGCTGGACATGAACCTGCCCGACGGGCACGGCCTGGACTTCCTGCGCCAACTGCGCGCGGCCGGCTTCCACGGCGGGGTGCTGGCGCTCACCGCGGCCACCGACCTGCCGGTGGTGCGCCGCGCCGTCGCGTACGGGGTGACGCAGTACCTCGTGAAGCCGTTCGGCTTCGACGAGTTCGCGGATCGGCTGGGCGGGTTCCGCGCCGCCTCGGCGATGCTGGCCGGCGACGGCGCCCTCGACGGCCAGGAGCAGGTGGACGCGGTCTTCCGCGTCTCCCGCGAGCGGCGCGCCGAGGCCCTGCCCAAGGGGCTGACCGAGGGCACCCTGCGCGAGGTGGTGGAGCTGCTGGGGGCGGACGCGGAGACCGCCCTGAGCGCGGCCGAGGTGGGCGAGCGCCTGGGCATCTCCCGCGTGACGGCCCGGCGTTACCTCGAGCACCTCGAGCGGATCCGCCGGGTGCGGCGCTCGGCCCGGCACGGTGGCCGCGGCCGGCCCGAGCAGGAGTACCGCTGGGCCGGCCGCGCGTGAGCGGGGCTCAGCGGGCCGGGCGCAGCACCCCGGCGAGGGCCTCGAGCACGGCGGGGTCCTCGATGGTCGAGGGCACCGCGTACTCCTCGCCGTCGGCCATCTGCCGCATGGTCTTGCGCAGGATCTTGCCCGAGCGGGTCTTGGGCAGCGCGTCCACCACGACGACGTCGCGGAAGTCCGCCACCGGGCCCACCTCGCGGCGCACCGCCTGACGCAGCTCGCCCAGGAGCGCGGCCTCGGCCTCGGAGCCGGGCTCGGGCGTCTCGACGCCGGACTTGAGGACCACGTAGCCCGACGGCCGCTGGCCCTTGAGCGGGTCCGCGACGCCGATCACGGCGCACTCGGCCACCGCCGGGTGGGAGGCCAGGGCGGCCTCGAGGACGCCCGTGGACAGCCGGTGCCCGGAGACGTTGATGACGTCGTCGGTGCGGCCGAGCACGAACACGTAGCCGTCCTCGTCCACGACGCCGGAGTCACCGGTCGCGTAGTGGCCGGGGAACGCGCTGAGGTAGGAGTCGATGTAGCGCTGGTCGTCGCGCCACAGGGTGGGCAGGGTGCCCGGGGGCAGCGGCAGCCGCAGGGCGATGTTGCCCTCGGTCCCGGCCGGCACGGGCTCGCCCAGGCCGTCCAGGACCACGAGATCGACGCCCGGCGAGGGCACCGAGGACGAGCCGATCTTCACCGGCAGCTGCTCCAGGCCCACCGGGTTCGCCGCGATGGCCCAGCCGGTCTCGGTCTGCCACCAGTGGTCGATCACCGGCATGCCCAGCAGGCCCTCGATCCATCGCTGCGTCTCCGGGTCCAGGCGCTCGCCCGCGGCGAAGAAGTGCCGCAGGGAGGACAGGTCGTGGTCCTTGAGCAGCTCGCCCTCGGGGTCGGCGCGGCGGATCGCGCGCAGCGCCGTGGGGGCCGTGAAGAAGGAGCGCACGCCGTGGTCCTCGATGAGCCGCCAGAACGCGCCGGCGTCGGGCGTGCCCACGGGCTTGCCCTCGTACATCACCGTGGTGGCCCCGGCCAGCAGCGGGCCGTAGACGATGTAGGAGTGCCCCACGACCCAGCCCACGTCCGAGGCCGTGCACATCACCTGCCCCGGGCCGACGTCGTAGATGTGCTCCATGGTCCAGCGCAGGGCGACGGCGTGGCCCCCGTTGTCCCGGACGACGCCCTTCGGCTTGCCCGTGGTGCCCGAGGTGTACAGCACGTACAGCGGGTCGGTGGCCTGCACCGGGACGCAGTCGGCCGGCTCGGCGGCCGCGACGGCCTCGCCCCAGTCCTCCCAGCTCGCGCCCCCGCGCCCGTCGGTGTCCGCGAGGGCGGTCTCGAAGCCCTCGCGGTGGTGGACCAGCACCGTGCGCACGGGATGCGCGGCGGTCTCGAGCGCCTCGGCCACGGCGGGCAGGTACTCGACCCGGCGCTTGGGCTCGATGCCGCCGGAGCAGGTGAGCACGACGTCGGGGGCGGCGTCGTCGATGCGGGAGGCGAGCTCGCGCGGGGCGAAGCCGCCGAAGACCACGGAGTGCACCGCGCCGAGCCGCGCGCACGCCAGCATCGCGATGTGGGCCTGCGGGATCATCGGCAGGTACACGAGGACGCGGTCTCCCTTGCCGACGCCGCGCGCGGCCAGGGCGCCGGCCAGACGGGCCACCGCGTCCGTGAGCTCGGCGTACGTGTACCGGGTGACCTCGCCGGTCATCGCGGAGTCGTGGATCAGCGCGACGGCGTCCCCGCGGCCCGCCTCGACGTGCCGGTCCAGGCAGTTGAAGGCGGTGTTCAGCTCGCCGTCCGGGAACCAGCGGTACAGGGGCGCGGCGGAGTCGTCGAGGGCGCGCGTGGGCGCGACGGTCCAGTCGATGGCGCGCGCCGCGTCGAGCCAGAACCCCTCGGGGTCGCGGAGGGAGCGGGCGTGGGCGTCGGCGTACGCGCCGGAGGGGCGGTCTTCGGTGGGGGCATCGTGGGTCGCCATGCGCCCAGCGTAGTGCCGTGGATCACACGGGGCAAGGGATCTGTATACATTTCTCGGCCCGTGTGGGAGGCGCGGCGGAACACGGGCGTCCCCCGTCGGGGACGCATCCCTCAGCCCCCGCACGCCGGACGACGCTCCCCATGGACGGCGTCGCCCGGCACGAGTGTCGGACACACCCCTGCCCTCGGCGGGACTGTTGTGTATACACTGGCGGCATGCGAGCGAGTGAGCGGGCGTATCAGGCCCTGAGGGCGGAGATCCTCGACTGGTCCCTCCCTCCGGGCGCGGGCCTGGGCGAGGTGGAGCAGGCCGAGCGCCTGGGCATCTCGCGCACCCCTCTGCGCGAGGCGCTCTCCCGCCTGGTGGCCGACGGCCTGGCCGAGCAGGCACCGGGCCGGGGCATCGTCGTCGCCGACCTGTCCCTCGAGCAGGCGGACCAGCTGTTTGACCTGCGCATCGCCCTCGAGTCCCTCCTGGCGCGCCGGGCCGCGCAGCGGGCCACCCCGGAGGCGGCCGAGCGGTTCACGGTCCTCGCGGGCCGTTTCCAGGAGGCCGAGGCGGCCCTGCGCGGCGGGACCGACCCCGCGGACTACTACGCGATGACGGCCGAGCTGGACAGCCGGCTGGACGAGGCCGCCGCGAACCCCTACCTCGTCTCCACCCTGCGCACCCTGCGCCTGCACCTGGCGCGCCTGCGCCGACTGGCCGCCGACGACCCGGCCCGCCTCGCGGCCTCCGCCGCGGAGCACGCGGACATCGCCGACGCCGTCGGCTCGGGCGCCGCGGACCTCGCGGAGGCGACCACGCGGGTCCACCTGCACCACGCCTTCCACCATCTGACCCGGCGCGGCCGCGCCGAGGAGACCCCGACCCTGCTGACCCCCACCGAAGGAGACCGACCATGAAGAACCATCACGTGCGCGTCCACCGCTCCGAGGAGAACCTCGAGCGCAAGGACCAGCTGGCCTGGAAGCTGGCCGAGGTGGCCGTCGACGGCGTCGAGGTGCTGCCCGAGGTCGAGGAGATGATCATCAACCGGATCATCGACAACGCCTCCGTCGCCGTCGCCTCGCTCCGGCGCGGCCCGATCGTCGCCGCCCGCGCCCAGGCCCTGTCCCACCCGGTCTCCACCGGCGGCGAGGGCGCCTCCGTGTTCGGTGTGGAGCAGAAGGTCTCCCCCGAGTGGGCCGCGTGGGCCAACGGCGTGGCCGTCCGCGAGCTGGACTACCACGACACGTTCCTGGCCGCCGAGTACTCCCACCCGGGCGACAACATCCCGCCGATCCTCGCCGTCGCCCAGCATGCCGGCCGCTCCGGCAAGGACCTGATCCGCGGCATCGCCACCGGCTACGAGATCCAGGTGGACCTCGTGAAGTCCATCAACCTGTACGGCCACAAGATCGACCACGTGGCCCACATCGGCCCCTCCGCCTCCGCCGGCATCGGCACCCTGCTCGGCCTGGACACCGAGACCATCTTCCAGGCCATCGGCCAGGGCCTGCACACCACCACCGCCACCCGACAGTCCCGCAAGGGCGAGATCTCCACGTGGAAGGCCCACGCCCCGGCGTTCGCGGGCAAGATGGCCGTCGAGGCCGTGGACCGCGCCATGCGCGGCCAGACCTCGCCCGTCCCGATCTACGAGGGCGAGGACGGCGTGATCGCCTGGCTGCTGGACGGCCCGGATGCCTCCTACGAGGTGCCGCTGCCCGAGCAGGGCGAGCCCAAGCGCGGCATCCTGGACACGTACACCAAGGAGCACTCGGCCGAGTACCAGGCCCAGGCCTGGATCGACCTGGCCCGCAAGCTCCACAGGGAGCACCCGGAGGCCACCGACCCGGCGAACGTCGAGTCGGTGCTGATCAAGACGTCGCACCACACCCACTACGTGATCGGCTCGGGCGCCAACGACCCGCAGAAGTACGATCCGACGGCCTCGCGCGAGACCCTCGACCACTCGATCCCCTACATCTTCACCGTGGCCCTGCAGGACGGCTCCTGGCACCACGTGGACTCCTACGCCCCCGAGCGCGCCCAGCGCGAGGACACCGTGGCCCTGTGGCACAAGGTGACCACCGTGGAGGACCCGGAGTGGACCCGCCGCTACCACTCGCTGGACCTCGCGGAGAAGGCGTTCGGCGGAGCGGTGGAGATCACCCTCAAGGACGGCACCGTCATCACCGACGAGATCGCCGTGGCCGACGCCCACCCGCTCGGCGCCCGGCCGTTCGCCCGCGAGCAGTACATCCAGAAGTTCCGCACCCTGGCCGAGGGCATCGTCTCGAAGGAGGAGCAGGACCGCTTCCTGGCCGCCGCCGAGCGCGTGGCGGAGCTGCAGCCCGGCGAGCTGGACCAGCTGAACATCCTGGCAGACCCGGCGTTCCTGTCCGAGGCCGACCTCGCCGCCGCCCCGAAGGGCCTGTTCTGATGCTGTACTCGACGAAGACGGCCGAACAGAAGCGGATCGACCTGCGGGAGACCCTCAAGCAGGGCGGCGCCCAGCAGTTCCCGGGCGCGTTCACGCCGCTGTCCGCCAAGCTGATCCAGGAGAAGGGCTTCCCCGGTGTCTACATCTCCGGCGGCGTGCTCGCGAACGAGCTGGGCCTGCCCGACGTCGGGCTGACCACGCTCACCGAGGTGGCCGTGCGCGGCGGGCAGATCGCCCGCCTCACGGACCTGCCGTGCCTCATCGACGCGGACACCGGCTTCGGCGAGCCGATGAACGTGGCCCGCACGGTGCAGGAGTTCGAGAACGCCGGCCTGGCCGGCTGCCACATCGAGGACCAGTTCAACCCCAAGCGGTGCGGCCACCTCGACGGCAAGAACATGGTGGAGCTCGACACCGCGGTCAAGCGCATCGCCGCCGCCGTCCACGCCCGCCGGGACCCGAACTTCCTCATCATGGCGCGCACCGACCTGCGTGCCGTGGAGGGCCTGGACGCCGCGATCGCCCGCATGAAGGCGCTCGTGGAGGCCGGTGCGGACGCGATCTTCCCGGAGGCCCTGAAGGACATCGGCGAGTTCGAGACCGTGTGTCGCGAGCTGGAGCCCCTCGGGGTCCCGGTCCTGGCGAACATGACCGAGTTCGGCAAGTCCGAGCTGTTCACCCGCCGGCAGCTGGCCGACGCCGGCGTCGCGATGGTGATCTACCCGGTCACCCTGCTGCGCTCCGCGATGGGCGCCGCCGAGCGCGTGCTCGACGCCATCAAGGAGGAGGGCACCCAGCAGTCGCAGGTGGAGCAGATGCTCACCCGCGCCCGCCTCTACGAGCTGGTGGACTACGAGGGCTACAACGCCTTCGACACGGGCATCTTCAACTTCGACGTGCCCACGCTCGACATCGGCGCCAACCACGCCGACCTCTGACCCGTCACCGGGCCCGCCTGTGCGCGGGCGGGCCCCACTCCCCGAGGAGGGACACCATGACCGAGACCGAGATCAAGAAGGGCCTGGCCGGCGTCGTCGTGGACACCACGGCGATCTCCAAGGTCAACCCGGAGACGAACTCCCTGCTGTATCGCGGCTATCCCGTGCAGGACCTGGCCGCGCAGCTTTCGTTCGAGGCCGTCGCGCTGCTGCTCTGGACGGGCGAGCTGCCCACGGACGAGGAGCTGGCCGCGTTCGAGCACTTCGAGCGCGCGCACCGTGCCCTCGACCCGAAGGTGAAGCAGGCCATCGACCTGCTGCCCACCGACTGCCACCCCATGGACGTCGGACGCACCGCCGTGTCCGTGCTCGGCGCGAACCACCCGAAGGCGGAGGACTCCTCCCCCGAGGCCGAGCTGGAGAAGGCCCAGGCCCTGTTCGCGGCGTTCCCGGCCGTCGTCGCCTACGACCAGCGCCGCCGGCGCGGCCAGGACGTGGTGGAGCCGCGCGAGGACCTGGACTACTCGCAGAACTTCCTCTGGATGACGTTCGGCGAGGAGGCCGCCCCGGAGGTCGTGGACGCGTTCCGCGTCTCGATGGTGCTGTACGCAGAGCACTCGTTCAACGCCTCGACTTTCACCGCGCGCGTGATCACCTCGACGCTCTCCGACCTGCACTCGGCCGTGACCGGTGCGATCGGCGCGCTCAAGGGCCCCCTGCACGGCGGCGCCAACGAGGCCGTGATGCACACCTTCGACGAGATCGGCATCCGGAAGGAGGAGTCCCGCCAGGACGCCGCCGCCCGAGCGAAGGCGTGGATGGAGGACGCCCTGGCCCAGAAGAAGAAGGTCATGGGCTTCGGCCACCGCGTCTACAAGAACGGCGACTCCCGCGTGCCCACCATGAAGGCCGCGCTGGACCGGATGATCGAGCACTACGGCCGCGAGGAGATGCTCGGGCTGTACGACGGCCTGCAGTCCGCGATGGACGAGGCCAAGCAGATCAAGCCGAACCTCGACTACCCGGCCGGCCCGACCTACCACCTGATGGGCTTCGACACGGAGATGTTCACCCCGCTGTTCATCGCCTCGCGCATCACGGGCTGGACCGCCCACATCATGGAGCAGCGCGCCGCGAACGCGCTGATCCGCCCGCTCTCGGCCTACGACGGCCCCGAGCAGCGGGAGCTGCCGGCGGGCTGAGCCTCGTGAGGGGCGGTCGGGGCGACTTGTCGGAGGTGTAGACGCAGATCACCTCCGACACGTCGCCCCATTCGCTCGCGGCGCGGTGCCGCGTGCACGACGACGGCGGGTCGCCCCGGGTGGGGCGGCCCGCCGTCGTCGTGTCGTCATCGGTGCGACGCCCTCGCAGAGTGGTCACGACACGCCGCGTGCCGGGCGCGGCGACGGCGTGTCGTGACCACTGTGTCGGGCCGGTCGTCGGCCCCTCAGCGCCGGGCCGCCGCGTCGGCGCGGCGGGCCAGGCCGGCGGCGACGAGGCCGGCGAACAGCGGGTGCGGGCGGGTCGGCCGGGAGGAGAACTCCGGGTGGGCCTGCGTGGACACGTAGTACGGGTGCACGTCCCGGGGCAGCTCCACGAACTCCACGAGGGCGCCGTCCGGGGAGGTGCCGCAGATCGCGAGACCGGCCTCCTCGAGGCGGTCGCGGTAGGCGTTGTTCACCTCGTAGCGGTGGCGGTGGCGCTCGGTCACCTCGGTGGTGCCGTAGGCCTCGGCCACCACGGAGCCCGGGCGCAGGGTCGCGGGGAAGGCGCCCAGGCGCATGGTGCCGCCGAGGTCCCCCTCGCCGGCCACGATCTGCTCCTGCTCGGCCATGGTGGCGATCACGGGCGAGGCGGTCTCCGGGTCGAACTCGGTGGAGTCCGCGTCCTCCAGGCCGAGGACGTTGCGGGCGTACTCGATGACCATGGACTGCAGGCCCAGGCACAGACCCAGCGTCGGGATCCGCTGCTCGCGGGCGTGCCGCAGCGCGCCGAGCTTGCCCTCGAGCCCGCGCACGCCGAAGCCGCCGGGCACACACACGGCGTCGACGTCCGCGAGCGCCACCGCCGCGCCCTCGGGGGTGGCGCACTCGTCCGCGGCCACCCAGCGGATGCCCACCTTGGCCCGGTGGGCGAAGCCACCGGCGCGCAGCGCCTCGGTGACGGACAGGTAGGCGTCCGGCAGGTCCACGTACTTGCCCACGAGCGCCACCGTGAGCTCGTGCTCCGGGTGGTGCACGGCGTCCATGAGGGCATCCCACGCGGTCCAGTCCACGTCCTTGAACTTCAGGTCCAGGGACTGCACCACGTGGGCGTCGAGGCCCTGGTCGTGGATGACGCGGGGGATGTCGTAGATGGAGGGGGCGTCGGCGCAGTTGACGACGGCGTCCTGCGGGACGTCGCACATGCGGGCGATCTTGCCGCGGACATCGTCGGGGACGGCCCGGTCCGAGCGCAGCACGATCGCGTCCGGCTGGATGCCGATCGAGCGCAGGGCGGCCACGGAGTGCTGGGTGGGCTTGGTCTTGAGCTCCTGCGAGGGGCCGATGTACGGCACGAGGGAGACGTGCAGGAAGAAGACGTCGTCGCGGCCGACGTCCTGGCGGACCTGGCGGGCGGCCTCGAGGAAGGGCTGCGACTCGATGTCGCCGACGGTGCCGCCGATCTCCGTGATGATCACGTCCGGGGCGGGGCGGTCGCCGCGGGGCTCCGCGGGCAGGCGCATCCGGCGGCAGATCTCGTCGGTGATGTGCGGGATGACCTGGACGGTGTCCCCGAGGTACTCGCCGCGGCGCTCGCGGGCGATCACGGTGGAGTACACCTGGCCGGTGGTCACGTTGTCCAGGCCGTCGAGGTCCTCGTCGAGGAAGCGCTCGTAGTGGCCGATGTCCAGGTCCGTCTCGGCGCCGTCCTCGGTGACGAACACCTCGCCGTGCTGGAACGGGTTCATGGTGCCCGGGTCCACGTTGAGGTAGGGGTCGAGCTTCTGCATCACCACCCTGAGCCCGCGCGCCTTGAGCAGGTGGCCGAGCGAGGAGGCCGTGAGCCCCTTGCCGAGGGAGGAGGCGACACCGCCGGTCACGAACACGTGACGGGTGACGCGCGTGGACGTCTGAGTACGAGAAGTTCGTTTCACCACGGATTTTGAGCGTATCAGGTGCGGGGCTCAGCGCGCGCGCGGATGCGCGGCGGAGTAGACCTCGCGCAGGGAGTCCACGGTGACGAGGGTGTACACCTGCGTGGTGGTCACGGACGCGTGCCCGAGCAGCTCCTGGACCACGCGGACGTCCGCGCCGCCGGCCAGCAGGTGCGTGGCGAAGCAGTGGCGCAGGGTGTGGGGCGAGACGTCCGCCTCGAGGCCGGCGCGCTCGGCCGCCCGCTTCAGCACGGCCCACGCGGACTGCCGGGAGAGCCGGCCCCCGCGGGCGTTGACGAACAGGGCGGGCGTGGAGCGTGTGACTCCCGTCATGATCGTGGGCCGTCCCCGCACCAGCCATGCGTCGAGCGCGGCGGCCGCGTAGGAGCCGATCGGCACCACGCGCTCCTTGGACCCCTTGCCGAACAGGCGGACCACGGGCTGGCCGCCGTCGTCCCCGGTCTGCGCGAGCCCCACCACGTCGTCGACGTCGAGGCCGACCACCTCGGAGATGCGGGCGCCGGTGCCGTAGAGGAACTCGAGCAGCGCGCGGTCCCGCAGTCCGGCGGGGGTGTCGACGGGCACGGCCTCCAGCAGCGCCGTCACCTGCTCCACGGGGAGCGCCTTCGGCAGGCGGTCGCCCGGCTTCGGCGGGTGGACGTCGCGGGCGGGGTCGGCGGGCGTGAGTCCCTCGAGGGCCCAGAACCGGTGCAGGCCGCGCACGGCCGCGAGCACGCGGGCCGCCGAGCGGACCGCGAGGGGCCGCCCGCCGTCCTCGCCGGTGCCCAGCGCCCGCAGGAAGCCGGAGACGTGGCCGGGGTCGACGTCGGCGGGGGCGCGCACCCCGTGGGCTTCGAGCCAGCGGCGGTAGCGCTCGAGGTCGCGGCGGTAGGCGGCCAGCGTGTTCGCGGCGAGGCCCCGCTCGACGGCCAGGTGCTCCAGGTGGCGGCGGAACGGGGCCGCGAGCGCGGACTCCGCGCCCCGGCCCCCACGGCTCCCACGGGCCTCGGCCTCGCCGCTCCCCCGGGCGGCCGGGTCGGTGCTCACGCGGGCCAGTCCGCCCCGGGGCCGTGGCGGTCCGGGACGAAGGGGGCGTCCACGGGGCGCAGGCGCCGCCACCCCTGGGCGCGGTGGGCGCACAGGGCGAGGATCGCCACGACCGTGGAGGGGTTGTGCACGCGCCCATCCAGGACGGCGTCGGTCACCTCGTCGACGCCGACCCACACGAGCGGCATGGCGGCCTCCTCGTCCTGCCGGGTGTGCCGCTCGCCGTCGGGGATCTCTTCGATCTGACGGGCCAGGAACACGCGGATCGCCTCGCTGGAGCCGCCCGGGGTCGTGTAGTAGTCGACGAGGGTGTGCCACTCGCGGGCGCGCAGGTCGGCCTCCTCGGCCAGCTCACGGACGGCGACCTGGTGGAGGTCCTCCCCGTCCACGTCCCGCAGGCCCGCCGGGATCTCCCACAGCTCCATGCCCACGGGGTGGCGGTACTGGCGGACGAGGGCCACCTGCTCGCGGGGGCCGGTGGTGGTGAGCTTGGTGCGGACCGCGAGGATCGCCACGGCGCCCGGGTGCACCATCAGCTCCCGGGTCAGGGGATCCTGGGACTTGTCCGCCGGGTCCAGGCGGAACGACTCCCGGGCGATGTCCCACACTCGGCCTTCGTAGACGGTCTTCGACTTCTTCACCGGGCGGGGGACGTGCAGGTCGCGCAGGGGCGAGCGTCCCGCGGACGCGGGGATCTCAGGCATGGGGCGATCCTTTCATGTCGGGGCGGCGTCCGCGGACCGGGTCAGCCGCGTTCGCGGGCGGAGGACTCGAGCAGCTCCCGGGCGTGCTCGCGGGCCGCCGCGGAGTCCCCGTGCCCGGCGAGCATGCGGGCGAGCTCCTCGACCCGTTCGTCGGCCGTCAGCGTCACGACGTCGGAGGTGGTCACACCCGCGGCCGGGTCCGAGTTCTTCTCCACCCGCACGTGCCGGTCCGCGTAGGCGGCGACCTGGGGCAGGTGGGTCACGGCGATGACCTGCACGTGGCGGGCGAGCCGGGCCAGGCGGGCCCCGATCCGCACGGCGGCCTCACCGCCCACGCCGGCGTCGACCTCGTCGAACACGAAGGTGGGCACCGGGTCCGTGGCGGCCAGGACCACCTCGAGGGCGAGCATCACGCGGGAGAGCTCGCCGCCGGAGGCGCCGCGGCCCAGGGGCCGGGGCTCGACGCCCGCGTGGGGGCGCAGGGCGAGCGTGACGTCCTCAGCGCCGTACGGGCCGAGACCGTCCCCGGCGACCGGCGTCAGTCCCACGTGGAACGAGGCGTCCGGCATGAACAGGGCGTGCAGTTCCTCGGTCACCGCGGTCTCGAGCCGCTCGGCGGCCGCGGTGCGCAGGGCGGTGAGGGTCGCGGCCCGCTCGCGCAGCGCGGCGTCCAGCCGGTCGACCTCCGCCTCGAGCTCCTCGAGGCGGCCGGAGTCGCCCTGCAGCTCGTCCAGGCGCGGACGTTGGGTCCGGGCCCAGTCGATCACGTCGGCGAGCTCCGGCCCGTAGAGCCGCTGCAGTCGCGTGAGCTCGGCCAGCCGCGACTGGGCCGCGTCGAGGTCGGAGGCCGCGTCGGCGTCCAGGTCGGCGGTGTAGCGGGCCAGGTCGCCGGCGATGTCCGTGAGCACGACGGCGGCCTCGGCCAGGCGTGCGGCCGCGGCGGCGAGGTCGGGGTCGTCGCCGGGGGCGGCGAGCACGGCCTGCCGCGCCGCCTCCACGAGGCTGACGGCGCCGGGGGTCTCGTCCATCGCGTCCACGTCGGGGCCGGCCAGTCGGGCGTGCGCCTCCCCCGAGGCGGCGCGCAGCTCCTCGACGTCCTCGAGCCGACGGATGAGAGCCCGCAGCTCCTCGTCCTCCCCCTCCCGCGGCTCGGCGAGGTCGATCTCCTCGAGCGAGCGCTGGAGCGCCTCGGCCTCGCGGGCCCGCTCCTGGCGGTGGGCGGTGAGCTCCTCGCGCTCCCGACGCGCGGCGGTCCAGGCGGCGTGGTCCGCGCGGTAGGCGCGCAGGGCCGCGGCGAGCTCGGCGCCGCCGAACGCATCGAGGGCGTGCCGCTGGGCGTCGGCGCCCTGGAGGCGGACCTGGTCGTTCTGGCCGTGCACGGCCACGAGGGTCGCCCCGATCTCGGCGAGCAGGCCGACGGGCACGGTCCGCCCGCCGGCGGCGGCGCGCGAGCGGGTCCCCTCCCCGGACGCCGTGACGCTGCGGCTCAGGACGAGCTCCCGGACGCCCTCGTCGGCCTCGTCCAGCACGGCCCCGGCGTCCTCGGCGAGGGCGAGCGCGGCGTGCGCCTCGGGCAGGCGGACGCCGGCGTCCACGACGGCACGGGACGAGCCCCGGCGGACCGCGCCCGCGTCGGCGCGAGCGCCGAGCAGCAGGCCCAGGGCGGTGACCACCATGGTCTTGCCGGCGCCGGTCTCGCCGGTGACGACGGTGAAGCCGGGGTCCAGGTCGACGGTGGCCTCGCCGATCACGCCGAGCCCCGAGATCCTCAGATGGTCGATCATGCGTCCTCCCCGGGATGACGCGCCCCGCGGTCGCGGTGACGCTGGATGTCCGCGGGCGAGAGCACCGACAGCGGCATGGTGGCCGGTTCGACGACGTCGGGACGCGGCCCCGCGTGCCGCGGCTCGACGGTCTCCACCGCACGGAGCACGCCCGCCCGCTCCTGGGCGGTGACGGGGCCGCGCCAGCCGTCCGTGGGCAGTCGGAACTTGCGCACGAGCCGCTCCGCGAAGGGCGTCGGGTTGAGACGGGCCAGGCGCACCGGCTCCGCCGAACGGGACACCTCGATCCGGGCCTGCGGCGGCAGTTCGACGGTCCGCCGGCCGTCGCACCACAGCACACCGGTCTCGCGGGTGCGGGTGAGCACGTCCACGCCGATCGTGGAGCGCGGACCCACCACGAAGGGGCGGGTGAACAGGGCGTGGGCGCTGATGGGCACGCACAGCAGGGCCTCCACGGAGGGCCACACGACGGGGCCCCCGCCGGAGAAGGCGTAGGCGGTGGAGCCGGTGGGGGTGGCCAGGACGACGCCGTCGCAGCCGAAGGCCGTCAGCGGTGAATTGTCCACGGAGACGACCACCTCGAGCATCCGCTCCCGGTGGGACTTCTCCACGGAGGCCTCGTTGAGGGCCCACGTGCGGGCCACCTCGCGGCCCTCCACGTGCACGACGACGTCCAGGGCCATGCGCTCGATCACCACGTAGGACTCCGAGGCGATCGCCTGGACGGTGCGGTGCAGGTCGGTGCGCTCGGACTCGGCGAGGAAGCCGACGTGGCCCAGGTTCACCGCCAGCAGCGGCACGTTGTGGCCGCGGACGAAGTCGGCCGCCCGCAGCACCGAGCCGTCGCCGCCGAGGACGAGGCCGAGGGTGATGTCCTCGAGCTCGCAGTCGACCCCAAGGGCCTCCGGCGCGAACTCCGGAGGGTCCCCCGCGGCCGCGCGGATGGCGGCCACGTCCTGTTCGAGCATGACGCTGACCAGGCCCTCCTCCGCGAACATGCGGGTGGCCTGCAGCGCCGCGCTGATGGCGTCCTCACGGCCCGTGTGGGTCAGGACGAGGACACGACGTCCGGGGGTGTAGGGCATGGTTCCTTCCGCGAGCCGGGGTGCCGGGCACTGCGATCCAGGATAGCCACGAGACCGGACGCGCGAACCGGTGGCCCCGCGCCCGCGGACGGGCGGTGTCCCCCGGTCGGGGGTCAGGACCAGTCGATGTGGGCGCCCCGGACCCACCCGGCGGCGCGCTCGCCGGCGGGCGGGGCCGGGCTCGTCCCGCCTGCCGGGTTGTCGGCCGCGGTGGCGTCGGGACGGCGGAGCCGCAGGAAGAACTCGGCGTTCCCGTCCTGTCCGGCCAGGCCGGATCGGGCGAGGCCGCGCGGTGCGAGGCCGGCGCCCAGCGCGGCCGCGGTCACACCCACGACGGCGTGGCGGCGGGCGTCGGGATCGGTCACGACACCGGAGCGCGGCAGGGCGCGCCGCCCGACCTCGAACTGGGGCTTGACCATGAGCAGTAGCTCGGCGCCGGGTCGGCACACGCTCGCGAGCGGGGCGAGGACGAGGCGCAGCGAGATGAAGGACAGGTCGGAGACCACCAGGTCCACCGGACCGTCGATGTCCTCGGCCGTGAGGTCGCGGATGTTGAGCCCCTCGCGCACGAGGACGCGGGGGTCGGCCCGGACGGGCGGGGCCAGCTGGTTGTGGCCCACGTCGACGGCGGCCACCCGTTCGGCGCCCCGCTCGAGGAGGACCTGGGTGAATCCGCCGGTGGAGGCCCCGGCGTCGAGCGCTCGGCGGCCGGCCACGCCCACGTCCGGGAATGCCTCGAGTGCGCTGACGAGCTTGTGGGCCGCACGGGAGACGTACCGCGGGCCCGGGTCGCGCAGGCGCAGGGTGGCGTCGGCGGCCACGCGGTCGGCGGGCCGGCGCACCGGGCGGCCGTCGAGGAGCACCTGTCCCGCGCGGATGAGCGCCGCGCCCTCCGTGCGGGAGCGTGCCAGGCCCCGAGCGGCCAGGGCGACGTCGGCGCGTGCGGTCTCAGCCACGCCGTGGGTCCGCGGAGGCCTCGGCCCCGCCGGCGAGCAGAGCGGGCAGGTGCGCACGGACCCACGTCGGCCGGTCTGGCCCGGGGGCGGCGGCCGCGGTCTCGCGCGTGTCGATGCCGGTCAGGACGAGCACCGTGTCGAACCCCGCCGCGTTGCCGCCGCGGATGTCCGTGTCCAGGCGGTCGCCGACCACGAGGGGACGGGCCAGGCCGAGGGCGTCGGCCGCCGTCCGGAACAGTCGTGGCTCGGGCTTGCCCGCCGCGACGGGCGCGGTGCCGGTGGCCCGGCCCACCGCCTCGACGAGGGCCCCGTTGCCGGGGGCGATCCCCTCCGCGCGCGGGATCGAGGTGTCCAGGTTGGTGGCGACCCAGGTGGCCCCGGCGCGCACGGCGTACGCGGCCTCCGCCAGATCGGCCCAGCCGAGACCGGGGTCGAAGCCCTGGATCACCGCGTCGGGACACTGCGCCGCGGACGCGACCACCTCGTAGCCCCGCTCCTCGACCACGGCGCGCAGGTACGCCGAGCCGACCACGAGCACCCGGCCGGTCCGGCGGCCGAGCGTCTCCTCGAGCAGGTCGACGCCCGCCGGTGCGGAGCCGAAGACCTGCCCCGCCTCCGCGGGCACCCCGAGCGTGCGGAGATGCTCGGCCACGGACTCCGGCGCGCGAGAGGCGTTGTTCGTCACGAACCCGACCGGCACGCCGCGTTCCTGCAGCGTCGACAGCGTCTCGACCGCCCCGGCGATCGCACCGTCTCCGGCGTACACGACGCCGTCCAGGTCGCACAGCAGCCCGTCGTGACCGTCGAAGAACGTGGTGCTCACCGCTCGTCTGCCTCCGGGGCCTCGAGGTCGTCGAACAGCGACAGCTGGTTCGGGTCGACCTCGTCCGGCGTGTCGACGGCGGCCGGCGGCTCCGCGACGGCCTCTTGTCGGGGCACCAAGGTCGGCTCCGCGGCGGCCTCCGGCTCCTCGGCCGGGGATCCGTCCGCCGTCGGCTCCGCACCGGCCTCGGCCGCATACCGCTCGTGGCGCCGTTCGCGGGGGGACGGGCGGCGGTTCCGGGGGTCCTCGACCGGCTCGGTGTCCACGTCGATGATCTCTGGGTCCGCGAACCCGCCCACGCCGAGGGCCTTCTCCGCGACGCGCACGGCACGCGCCCACAGCCGAGCCTCGTCGCGGCGCCCCAGGGCGAGCAGCACGTCGGCCTGGCGCTGGAACAGCCGGGGAGAGAAGGGGTAGCCGCGCCGCCGGTCCAGTTCCGGGATCTGCAGGGCCTCATGGGCACCCTGAAGGTCGCCGGCGTCCTCGCGGATGCCGGAGACGACCATGGCCAGCTCGGCCCGCGCCGCCCGGTCCAGACGCGAGGCATCCACCTCGGCGGCCAGCTGCAGGGCCTTCTCCGTGCGGCCGAGGGCACGCTCGCTATCCACCTGCGCGGCGATGTGGGTGTCATCGCCCGTCATACGCCGGTAGGTGCGGAACTCGCGCAGCGCGTCGGCGTACTCCCCCGCCGCGTAGGCGGTGAGCGCGACTGCCTCGCGCACGCGTGAGAGGCGGCCGCCCTTGCGGGACGCGGCGAGGGCGTGCTGGAACGCCAGCGCCGGGTCGACGTCCAGGTAGCGGCCGGCCATCACGAGATGCTTGGCGACCCAGCTGGCAGGACGCTCGTCAAGGCCGTTGATCTCCTTGAGCGTGCCGCGGTCGAGCTCCTGGCCCGTCACGTCCGGGTCGATGTCCGGAGAGCGCTCCTGGTCCGCACGATTCGCCGCTCGGAGGTCACCGGGATTGTGCGCGGGTCGTTCGGCGCGGTCCTCGCGACGAGGGCCCGTCGGCGCACCGCGGCGCTCGGGGCGTCCGACCCCCTGGCCCGGGCCGCGCCGCCGGTCCTCGTGAGGCCCGCCGGAGCGGCGCCGGTCACCGGCACCGCTGCGAGGACGTCCGTCGCGGTCACCACCACGACGCCGGCCATCACCGCCACCACGGGGCCCGCGGCCCTCGGATCCGCGGTCCTCGCGGCGCTCTCGGGGGGTGTCCTCAGCCATGGTGTCCTTCCTGGGCGTCACGCCGCGACGGTCCGCGGGAACGCGGTCTCTGTTCCTCATGTGCCGGCCTCGCGGCCGGGTCCTCAGGGGACCAGGCTAGTGCCCGGAGCCTGTGGCAGACCGTCCTTGCGGGGAAAGCAGTCCAGAAATGCGGGAAGGGCCTCGCACCCAACGGTGCGAGGCCCTCCCTCAAAGAATGTCCGGCGGCGACCTACTCTCCCACAACCTCCCGGCTGCAGTACCATCGGCGCTGTGGGCCTTAGCTTCCGGGTTCGGAATGGAACCGGGCGTTTCCCCCACGCTATGACCGCC
>NZ_VIGS01000109.1:0-845 GCF_006704135.1 Micrococcus sp. R8502A1 | reverse complement strand
TGTTGTGGGTCATGAGGTTCTTGACATCCGTACCGGGCTGAGATGAGACGAGTGGGCCTCTCCCGCAGGATGGAAGTTCCTCAACAACCCACCTGCCAGAAGAGACCCACTCATGACTCACGCTAACGCACCCCTGACTCCCACCGGCCGTCTCAGGATGGTCCACCGCCACCTGCACGACGGGATCCCGCAGGCGCACGTGGCCGCCGAGTTCCGGGTGAGCCGGCCCACGGTGGCCACCTGGGTGGCCCGCTACCGCGCCGAGGGCGAGGCCGGGCTGCTCGACCGGCCCAGCCGTCCGCGCCGTTCACCTGCCCAGCTCGACCCCGAGGTGGTGGCCCAGATCCAGACCCTGCGTCGCAGGGAGAAGTGGTCAGCCCGCCGCATCCATCACCACCTCGTCTCTGAAGGCCACCAGCTGTGCCTGCGCACTGTGGGCAGGTGGCTGCACCGACTGGGCATCTCCCGGTTGCCAGACCTCGCGCCCACGGGTGAGGACCTGCGCCAACGACCCCAGAAGATCACCGCCCGCGGCCCGGGGCACATGGTGCACCTGGACGTGAAGAAGATCGGGAAGATCCCTGACGGGGGCGGCTGGCGTGCTCACGGACGTGAAAGTGAAGCAGGCCGTGCTTCCAAGCGTGGTGCCGGCCGGCGGGTCGGGTACACCTATCTGCACTCGGCGATCGACGGGTTCACCCGCCTGGCGTACACCGAGGCGTTGGAGGACGAGCGGGCGGCCACGACCGTGAGCTTCTACTGCCGGGCGAGGGCGTTCTTCGCCGCCCACGGCATCACCGTGGACCGGGTGATCACGGACAACGGAAACAACTACCGGGCTGCGG
>NZ_VIGS01000108.1:0-890 GCF_006704135.1 Micrococcus sp. R8502A1 | reverse complement strand
CTATCCCGTCGTGAAGGACCTGGCCCGCGACGGGATTCCCGTGAAACTCTCCTGCCGGGTCCTCGGGTTCTCCCGTCAGGCCTACTACCAGTGGCTGGCCGAACCTGTCAGC
The DNA here is from genome assembly GCF_006704135.1 of Micrococcus sp. R8502A1. Classification (NCBI taxonomy): domain Bacteria; kingdom Bacillati; phylum Actinomycetota; class Actinomycetes; order Micrococcales; family Micrococcaceae; genus Micrococcus; species Micrococcus sp. R8502A1. The sequence continues at coordinate 778 of NZ_VIGS01000108.1, read as the reverse complement.
GAGCGGGAATGGTCCGACGCGCATGCCGCCAACGCCGTCTTCGATGCCCATGCCGATGACCCGGAGTTCGGATACCGGTTCCTGGCTGACGAGCTCCGCGGCCGTGGCTTGTCCGTGTCGGACCATCAGGTGTTGAAGGCCTGTCGGCTCGTGAAGGTCCGCTGCTGCCACTCGGTCCGTCGCGGCTCGGGCAAGCGTCCTGGCCCTGTCGTTCATGATGGTCTGGTTCGTCGTGAGTTCCGCGCTGAGAAGCCGAACCAGCTGTGGCTCACGGACATCTCAGAGCATTGGGCCGGGGATTCCAAGCTCTATCTCTGCGCGGTCAAGGACGTGTTCTCGAACCGGATCGTGGGCTACTCGATCGATCGGCGGATGAGCTCGCAGCTGGCTGTGGATGCCCTGCAGATGGCTCTGGCCCGGCGCGGAGGAAAAGCCGGCGTCCAGGGCTGCCGGGTGCATTCGGATCGTGGGTCGCAATTTCGAGCCAGGCGATTCGTGGAGACGCTCCGGGTCAACGGCCTGGTCGGGTCGATGGACAGGGTCGGTGCTGCTGGGGACAACGCGGCGATGGAATCCTTCTTCGCGCTGTTGCAGAAGAACGTGTTGAATCGGCGTCGCTGGGAGTCCTTCGACCAGCTCCGGCTCGCGATCGTGAGCTGGATCGAGCGGACCTATCACCGCCGTCGTAGGCAGGCCCGTCTCGGGAAGCTCACCCCTGTCGAGTTCGAGATGGTTCAATCAGTCCAGGCGGCTGCCGCCGCCTGATAACTCGTGTCAA
>NZ_VIGS01000107.1:0-945 GCF_006704135.1 Micrococcus sp. R8502A1 | reverse complement strand
TAGGGCGTGTTGCTAAAGGGTTCGGGGACGTGGATGCGCGAGTCTGGGGTCATGTCGCGTGATGTCATCTCGGACGAGGTCTGGGCCGTGATCGGCCCGCTGTTCCCCACGCCGAAGTCCACCGGTCGGCCGCCGGTGGATCGGCGCGCGGTGGTCGAGGCCACCGCGTGGCGCTTCCGCACGGGGGCGCCGTGGCGGGATCTGCCCGAGCGGTTCGGGAACTGGAACACGATCTACAAGAACTTCAACCGGTGGGCCGCCCAGGGTGTGTGGGAGCGCGTGCTCGAGCGCACTCAGTCGATGGCACAGCAGGCTGGCGAGCTGGATTGGGTGGCCTCGATCGATTCCACGATCGTGCGCGTCCACCAGCACGGGGCGACCCTGCCCCGCCCCACAGGGGGCCTGGATGAACTACAAGAAATCAGGGGACGAGCCGGCTGATCATGCCATCGGACGCTCCCGTGGCGGTCTGACGACGAAGAATCATCTGGTCTGTGATGGCAAGGGCAGGGTGCTGGCGTTCGTGGTGACCGGCGGGCAGGTGGCGGACACCTCGATGCTGGCCACCACGCTGGAGCAGATCAGCGTTGCCGGGGCCCGTGGGCGGCCCCGGATACGGCCTGACCGCCTGATTGCAGACAAGGGCTACCCCTCGAAGGCGAACCGGGCCTGGCTGCGCCGGCATGGCATCGCGGCCACGATCCCCGAGCGGGCCGATCAGATCACGCACCGGCGCCGCCGCCCAGGAAGACCGATCGACTTCGGTGAAGACCAGCGCCAGCGCTACCGGGGACGCAACGTCGTAGAGCGGTGCTTCAACCGGCTCAAGCAGTGGCGAGGGATCGCGATGCGCTCGGACAAGTACGCCCGGAACTATCACGCCGGGCTCTGCCTCGCCGCGACACTGCATTGGCTGACTACTATCCTTTAGCAACACGCCCTAGG
>NZ_VIGS01000106.1:0-965 GCF_006704135.1 Micrococcus sp. R8502A1 | reverse complement strand
CGACGAGAAGAACCCAGGCGAGCCCTCGGGCCAGGACCTGGTCGAGCAGCTGAAAGCCTCAGGGCAGCTTGATGCCCTGTTCGCGCAGATCGACGCGGGCGGCGTCGAGCTCACCGGTGACGGCGGGTTCGTGCCCGCGCTGGTCAAGGCCGCGCTCGAGCGGGGCCTGCAGGCCGAGCTGACCAGCCATCTGGGCTACGAGAAGGGCTCGAGCGAGGCGCTGAAGCACGCCAACTCCCGCAACGGGACCACCCCGAAGACCGTGGAGTCCGAGGTCGGGCCGATCGAGCTGGACGTCCCGCGAGACCGGGGCGGGTCGTTCACCCCGCGCCTGGTGCCCAAGGGCCAGCGGCGCCTCGGGGGCCTGGATGACATGATCATCAGCCTCTATGCCGGCGGAATGACGATCCGGGACATCCAGCACCACCTGGCCTCCACGATCGGCACGGACCTGTCGCACGAGACGATCTCCAACATCACCGACGCCGTGAGCGAAGAGGTCCTGGCGTGGCAGTCGCGGCCGCTGGAGGAGTTCTATCCGGTGATCTATCTCGACGCAATCCGGATCAAGATCCGAGAGAACAGCCAGGTCCTCAACCGTGCCGCCTACATCGCCGTCGGCGTGGACCTCGAGGGCATCAAGCACGTGCTGGGGATCTGGGTCCAGGACACCGAGGGCTCGGCGTTCTGGGCCCACGTCTGCGCCGATCTCGCCAACCGGGGCGTGCAGGACGTGCTGATCGTGTGCTGCGACGGGCTCAAGGGCCTGCCGGAGGCGATCGAGGCGACGTGGCCGGACTCGATGGTCCAGACCTGCGTGGTTCACCTGATCCGGGCCGCGATGCGGTTCGTGGCCTACCAGGACCGCAAGAAGGTCGCCGCCGCGCTGAAGCCGATCTACACCGCCCCCAACGAAGAGACCGCGAGGAAGGCGCTGGCCGAGTTCGAGGCCTCCGAGCTCGGCA
>NZ_VIGS01000010.1:0-60018 GCF_006704135.1 Micrococcus sp. R8502A1 | reverse complement strand
TAGCTCCGTCTCGTGGGCTCGGAGAGGTGTATAGGAGACGGGGTCTGGCGTGGGGGGGACAGGGGGTGCTCCGTTCTCGGGTCCGGGCGGGCGTGCGGGGGCGGGGTCAGAAGGCCGCGGGGCGGGCGGTGTAGCCGACCTTCGCGACGGCGTCCACGAGGTCCTGCACGCTGGTGCGCTCGGCGTCGTGGTCCACCTCGATGCGCTGGGTCTCGAAGGCGACCTTCGAGGCGCTCACGCCGGGCAGGCGGTCCAGGGACTTCTCGATCTTCTTCACGCAGGAGGGGCAGCTGAAGCCCTCGGCGCGGAGCAGGGTGTGGGTGGTGGCGGTGGTCATCGTCGTCTCCTCGTGCCTGGCGGGCGGCGGGGCCGCCCGCTCCGTGGGGCGGACCGCGGCTGCGGTCCGTCCGTCTCCCCGTCGAGGGGGGACACCCTGAACGTACGAGGGACGGGGTCCACCCGCCTTGACCTGCGTCAAGCCGGCTGTGGGACGCTGGCCGCGTGCGACGTCGAGAGCTGACCCTGACCCCCGTGGGGGGCGCGGCGGAGCCGTGCGCGGCGCGCGTGAGGCTGTTCGCCGGGCTGGACCGCGCCCAGCTGGAGCGCATCTCGGCGCTGGCCCGTCCCCGCGAGCTCGAGCCCGGTGAGGTGCTGCACGTGGCCGGGGCCCGCACGGGTCGGCTGAGCGTGGTCCACTCGGGCGGGCTCGCCCTGAGCACCGCCTCGCCCACCGGACAGGAACGGGTGGTGCGGATGGCCGAGGCCGGCGACTCCCTCGGGGAGCAGGAGCTGCTCACCGGCGCGCCCAGCCCGTACGCGGCCCGCGCGGTGACCCCGACCCGCCTGTGCACGTTCTCCCATGACGAGGTCCAGGACCTGTTCGCCCGGCACCCGGGGATCGCGCGGCGGGTGATGCGCACCCTGGCCGTCCGGCTGGCCGAGGCGGAGCGCCGGCTGGCTCAGGTGCGACTGTCGGTGCCCGCCCGGCTCGCCGGCCACCTGCTCGAGCTGCCCGCCGTCCACGGCGAGGCGGGGCCGGCGGTGGCCCTCACCGCCCCGAAGAAGGACGTCGCCTCCCTGCTCGGCACCACGCCCGAGGCGTTCAGCCGCGCACTGCGGCGCCTGGCGGACGACGGCGTGATCGCCGTGGACGGCCCGCGCGTCGAGCTGAGGGACCCGGAGGCCCTGGAGCGGCTGGCCGGCGGCTGACCCGCCGGGCCCGGCTCGGACGCGACCGGGCGGCCGGTCGACGGGTGCCGTGGGCGCGCCGATCTCGTATCCGGTGGGCAGGATGTCCGAGAGCATCACGCCCTGCTCGGCGGTCACGCCCTGCGGCAGCGGGATGAGCCCGTTGTCCGCGACGGGGACGCGGACCCGCTCGGCCTGGGTGCCGTCGATCAGGTGGCCGAAGATCCAGCCGATGCCGCCCACGGTCTGGCAGTGCGAGGTCAGGACGCGGCGGCAGTAGTCGCAGTCCATGCACGTGGTGACGCAGGAGACGATCACGCGGTCGCCGACCTTCACCTCCGTGCACTCCGGGCCGACCCCCGTGACCACGCCGACGCCCTCGTGCCCGAGGATCCGGCCCTCGGTCACGGCCGGCACGTCGCCCTTGAGGATGTGCAGATCCGTGCCGCAGATCGTGGTGGTCTCGATCGTCACGATCGCGTCCGTGGGGTCCTGGATCTGCGGGTCCGGGACCTCCTCCCAGCGCGCGTCGCCGGGGCCGGGCCCTTCTGCCCGCCGCGCCCGAGGCCTACCGTGGCGGGCAGGGCGGTCCTGGACCGACCAGGGCGGCCCGACCGATCCGATCGAGGAGAGACGAGGACGCCATGACCCACCACGTGAGCGCGATGCTCGAGACCCACCCGAAGGACCTCGGCGGCGTCGACCGCCGGACGCTGGCCGAGTGCATCGAGGCCTGCCTCGCCTGTGCCCAGACGTGCACGGCGTGCGCGGACGCGTGCCTGTCCGAGGACATGGTGGCCGAGATGCGCCGGTGCATCCGGCTGAACCTGGACTGCGCCGACGTCTGCGGGGCCACCGCTGCGGTGCTGACCCGCCAGACGGGCGAGGACGCGTCCACCGTCCGGGCCCTGCTCGAGGCCTGCCGGACCGCGTGCCGGGCCTGCGGCGACGAGTGCGCCTCTCACGCCGAGATGCACGAGCACTGCGCGGTGTGCGCGGAGTCCTGCCGACGCTGCGAGCAGGCCTGCGCCGACCTGCTGGCCTCGCTCCGCTGACCGGCGGCGGCGCGGCGCGCGGCGGTAGGCTGGAGCCTCCCCCTCATCCCTCCACGCAGGCCCTCCCCCGGGCCGGGAAGCGCAGCGCCATGGCCTCCATCCGTCCCATCACCGTCTACGGCGAGCCCGTGCTGCACAGGCGCGCGGCCGAGGTGGAGGTGATCGACGAGGAGATCCGCGAGCTGATCGAGGACATGTACGTGACGCAGGACGCCGCGCACGGCGTGGGCCTGGCCGCCCCGCAGGTCGGGATCGGGCTGCGGATCTTCACGTGGACGTTCCCGGACTCCGGCGACGCGCCGAACGTGGGCCACGTGATCAACCCGGTGCTGACCCACCTGGACAAGGCCCCGCGGGAGGACCCGCACCCGGACGAGCACACCGAGGGCTGCCTCTCGGTGCCCGGGCTGGGCTTCCCCCTGCAGCGCCCGACCCGCGTGCGCCTGTCCGGCCAGCGCGTGGACGGCGAGATGTTCGAGTTCGAGGCCGAGGGCTGGTTCGCGCGCATCATGCAGCACGAGTACGACCACCTCAACGGCACCCTCTACGTCAACCGGCTCGAGGGCAAGTGGCAGCGGCGCTGGAAGCGCGCGCAGCGGGCCGAGCGACTGAACGTGCCCGGTGTGACGTGGCTGCCCGGTACCGACGAGGACCCCTTCGGCCACGACGCCGACGACCACGAAGACCACGAGCACGGCCCCGACGGCGACCACGGGGACGACGAGGCCTGAGCCTCGGCTCCACGTCCGACCCGGTCGGCACACGACGACGGCCCGTCCCCTCCGCGGGGACGGGCCATCGGTCATCGGCGGGTCAGGCCTGCGGGAAGGCGGGGACCTGCTGGCCCGCCATCTTCTCCACCACGCGGATCACCTGGTGCGAGTAGCCGTACTCGTTGTCGTACCAGACGTAGAGGATCGCGTTCTTGCCGTCGTTGTTCACGAGGGTCGCCAGGCCGTCCACGACGCCGGCGCGGTCCGAGCCGACGAAGTCGGTGGACACGACCTCCGGGGAGTCCACGTAGCCGACCTGGCCGCGCAGGGGGCCGGTGAGGGACTCCTGCTTCAGGCGGGCGTTCAGCTCCTCCACCGAGGTGGGCTTGGTCAGCTCGAGATTCAGGATGGCCATGGACACGTCCGGGGTGGGGACGCGGATGGCGTTGCCGGAGAGCTTGCCCTTGAGCTCGGGCAGGGCCTTGGCCACGGCCTTGGCGGCACCGGTCTCGGTGAGCACCATGTTCATGCCGGCGGCACGGCCACGACGGGCGCCCTTGTGGAAGTTGTCCACGAGGTTCTGGTCATTGGTGTAGGCGTGCACGGTCTCCACGTGGCCGTGGTCGATGCCGTAGTCGTCCTGGATGACCTTGAGCACCGGGGTGATGCCGTTGGTGGTGCAGGAGGCCGCCGAGACGATCGTGTCCTGGGGCGTGATGTCGTCCGAGTTCACGCCGAACACGATGTTCTTCATCTCGCCCTTGCCCGGGGCGGTCAGCAGGACCTTCGCGGCGCCCTTGGCCTGCAGGTGCTGGGACAGGCCCTCGTCGTCGCGCCAGCGACCGGTGTTGTCGACGACCAGCGCGTCCTTGATGCCGTAGGAGGTGTAGTCCACCGTGGTCGGATCGTTTGAGTAGATGACCTGGATCTCGGTGCCGTTGGCGGTGATCACGTCGCGGTCCTCGTCCACCACGATCGTCCCGTCGAACGGGCCGTGGATCGAGTCGCGGCGCAGCAGGGAGGCGCGCTTGATCAGGTCGTCCTCCGAGTTCTTGCGCACGACGACGGCACGCAGGCGCAGCTTGGAGCCACCGCCGGCGTGGTCGAGGAGGATGCGGGCCAGCAGGCGGCCGATGCGACCGAAGCCGTAGAGCACGACGTCCTGGGTCTCGCCCAGGCCCTCACCGGCCTTGCCCTTGACCTCGGCGAGCTCGGCGTCCAGGAAGGCCTGGACGTCCTGCCCCGAGGCCTTCTGCTTGGCGGCCAGCTCGGCCAGGTCGATGGTGGCGGCGCCCAGGTCCATCGCAGCCATGGCCTCGACCAGGGGGTAGGTGGACTCGACGCTCAGCGGGGCCTCCTGCACGCGGCGGGCGTAGCGGTGGGCCTTGATGATGTCGATCACGCCGCGGTTCACGAGGGAGCGCCCGTAGATCGAGGTGACCACGTTGTGCTCGCGGTACAGGGTGCCCAGCAGGGGGACCATCTTCTCCGCGAGCTTCTGCTGCGTGTTCCACTCAGGGGTCTGGGTCGAGGCGGTGTCTGCCACGGGAGTCCTTCCTTGAAACCTGGCGGGGCCGTCCTGGGCAGGCCCCATCCCCCGACCTCGTTGTCGGCGGGCGCCTCCATTCTAGGTGAGGACACGTCCGGAGCGGCCCCGCGGTCTCGGCGGGGCGTAGACTGGTCGGTCGGGACGGATCGGCGGACGGCCGCGTGCCCCTGCGGGGGTGCGAGGAAAGTCCGGGCACCGCAGAGCAGGATGGTGGACAACATCCACCCGGGGCGACCCGCGGGCCAGTGCCACAGAGAGAAGACCGCCTCCGCGCCGTGTGCGCGGCGGTAAGGGTGAAAGGGTGGTGTAAGAGACCACCAGCGGCCCCGGTGACGGGGCCGGCTCGGTAAACCCCATCCGGTGCAAGGCCGAACAGGACGCGTCACGAGGGCTGCTCGCCCCAGCGTCCGGGTTGGCCGCTCGAGCCCGTCAGCGATGGCGGGCCCAGATGGATGGCCGTCACCTCGCGCGGGGCAACGCGCGCGAGGCACAGAACCCGGCTTACAGCCGGTCCGTCCCACCTCACGGCCCCCGGCTGGGGTCAGAACCCCTCGTCGTCGAGGATCCGTTCGAACTCGAGCTCCACCACGTGCTCGCGCTCCCGCTTGTCCAGCAGGCGGTACCCGTACGACTCGCCGATCGAGACGACCTTCGCCAGGCTCGGGCGTCGCCGGTCTCGCGGCCATTCCAGCGTCACGCGGTCCTGCCCCGTGAAGGTGTGCTCCCGCAGGCGCTGCTCCAGAGCGGAGGCGTGCGTGCGCTCCCGCCCGCTGGAGCGGATCCCGAGCCACACGGCGGCCGCGATCACGAGCAGGACGAACGGAAACACCACGCCGAACACGTTCATGGCGGTCATCGGGCGACTCCTGGGATGCGGGGCGGCTGTGCGGACCCCACCACTGTGCCAGGTCCGGACGACGACGTCGGCCGAGTCCGTCCGCGCGTCGGCCCGGGGCGCCTGGCTAGGCTGGCCCGGTGCTGATCCTGCTGCCGCCCTCCGAGGGCAAGACCGCGCCCCGCTCCGGGGCCCCGCTCGACCTCGATGCCCTCGCGTTGGCCGATGACGCCGCGGTGACGGGCGCCCGCGCGGACCTGCTCACGCGGCTCGCCGCGGTCTCGGCCGCCCCGGATGCCCTGGCGGCTCTCGGCGTCGGGGCGTCGCTCACCGGCGAGGTCGAGGCGAACACGCGCCTGGCCTCGGCCCCTGCCGCGCCCGGTCACCGGGTGTTCACGGGCGTGCTCTTCGATGCGCTCGACCACGTCTCCCTGTCCGCGGCGGCGAAGCGCCGCGCCCGCGCGTCCGTGCTGGTCTTCTCCGCGCTGTTCGGCGCCACCGCGCTGGCGGACCGGATCCCCGCCTTCCGGCTGCCCGTCGGCGCGAAGCTGCCGGGGCTGCCCGGGCTGGCCGCGCACTGGCGCCCCGTCCTGACCCCCGCCCTCGACGCGCTCGCCGCACGGGACGGCGGGCCCGTCGTCGACTGCCGCTCCGGCGGCTACGCGGCCCAGTGGCGGGCACCGGCGGAGCGGACCCTCGCGGTCGACGTGTTCCAGCTGCGCGACGGCGAGCGGACCGTCGTCTCGCACTTCGCCAAGCACACCCGCGGCCTCGTGGCCCGCGCGCTGCTGGAGGCGGGGGCGCGGGAGACCTCGACGCTGGAGCGCGTCGCGGACGTGGTCGCGCGGGCCGGGGACGGCCACGGCTGGGAGGTCGAGCTGGCCCGGCCGTCCGGCGCGAAGCCCGGCGCGCTGCGGGTGATCCTGCCCGAGGGGTGACCCCGGGCGAGGCGCGGTCTGCCCGGACGCGGCCTCAGTCCTCGACGGCCACCAGCTCCACCTCGAAGCCGTCCGCGGTCTCGAGGTAGGCGGCGTAGTGGTCCGGTCCCCCGGCGTGCGGGTGGCGGTCCTCGAAGAGCAGGCGGAACCCCCGGTCGCGCGCGGCGGCGGTGAGCTCGTCCACGCGGGCGCGCGATCCGGCCCGGAAGGCCAGGTGGTTCAGGCCCGGGCGGGTGCGCTCGTGGGCGCCCGCGGCGACGTCGGGCCCGGCCTCGAGCACGAGGTACTCCCCCGCCCCCTGGTACGTCCGGCCCTCGGCCCACCCCTCGCCCGGCACGTAGCCGAGCTCGCCGAACAGCCAGCCGAGGCTCGCCTCGGCCGCCGCGAGGTCGGCGACCCAGATCTCCACGTGGTGCAGCCGGCCCGTGGGCGCGGGCGCCGGGGTCGCATCCTCCGGCGAGGCGACGGCGTCGGGCCCGTCCGCCTCCACGGCCCGGACGTCCGCGTCCGCGTCGAGGCCGGACCCGGCCACCGCCGGTGCGGAGGTCGTGGACGCCTCCGCGGCGGTCGACCCCGCGGCCGTGGGGGCCGCAACGGGCACCTCTGAGGCGCCGGCGTCCCACTGCCCGCCCCGCGCGCCGGCGTCCATGGCCTCGTTGGAGAGGCGGTCGGCGTCCTTGTTCCGGTTGCGTGGGATCCATTCGTAGCTGACGCGCTCGGGGGGCAGCACGGCACGGGCCTCGGCCGCGAGGCGCCGCATGTCGTCGTGCTTGATCTTCCACCGCCCGGACATCTGCTCCACCACGAGCTTGGAGTCCATCAGCACGTGCACCCGGGCCTCCGGGTCGAGGTCCCGGGCCATCCGCAGCCCGGCCACGAGCCCGGAGTACTCGGCCACGTTGTTGGACGCCTTCCCCAGCGGAGCGGCGTCGGTCCGGAGGATCTCGCCTGTGGCCGGGTCGCGCACCAGGGCGCCGTAGCCGGCGACGCCGGGGTTGCCCCGCGACCCGCCGTCGGCCTCCACCTGCAGGACTCGTCCGCTCACCGTGCGCCTCCTCGTGTCCGTGGTCGCGCCGTCCGACGCGGCCCCCCACTCTACTGACCGCGCCGGGGGCGGGGCCCGGGGTCAGTCCCGGATGAGGATGGCGCCGGACTCGGGGCAGCGGGCGACGGCGGCCGGCGGGAGGGCCCGGATGCGCGCGACCTCCGCCGGTGACAGCTCCGTGCCCGCGGCCGCGGACCGGTTCCCGACGAGCCGGGCCGCGCCGATGCCGCCGTTGCGCTCCCGCGCCTGCTCGTACAGGGCCAGCAACGACGCGGGGAACTCCGCGGCCAACGCCGCCCGGCGCTGGGTGAGGTCCCGGCCACGCTGGGTCACGGCCTGCCCCTCGCGGCGCACCTCCGCCGCGCGGGCCTCGACCTCGGCCCGTGCCTGCTCCAGAGCGGCGTGGCCCTTCGCGAGCCGGGACTCGGCGGCGTCGGCGGCCTCCATGGCCTCGAGCGCCGCGGCCTCGTGGTCATCGAGCAGTGCGGTGAGCGTGTCGTCCTCGTGCTGCATGGCCTGCAGCTCCTTGGACCCGCCCTGGCCCGCTTCGAGCCGCTCCCGGGTCCGGTCCCGACGGGCGCGGGTGGCGGCGGCCTTCTCGGTGGCCTCGGCCCCCGCCCGGTCGGCGGTGCGGGCGGCATCCTCGAGGCCGGGCAACGCCTCCTCGAGTTCCAGCGCGCGGGCGCGCAGCCGGGCGTGCTCCGGGTCTGCCTTGAGCCGACGGACGGCGGCGCGGGCCTGGTCCAGGGCCGTGTCGAGCTCCTGCAGCTCCAGCAGCCGGGCCTGGACGGCCGGCGGTGCGGTGACCTCACTCATGCGTGACTCCCCTCGTCGGCCCGCTCTCCCCCGACCAGGAAGTCCCAGGGGTCGCTGCGGTGATCTGAGAACAGGGTGGTGACGCCCAGTCCCCGCTCCGCCAGGGCGGCCTCCAGGGCGCGGGCGCCGTGCTCGAGCCATAGGGACTCGCTCGCCCAGTGCGAGACGTCCACGAGCGCGGGACGTCCCTCCCCCGGCGCGGCCGTCTCCCGGGCCTCCGAGGCCGGGTGGTGGCGCAGATCGGCGGTGACGTAGACGTCCGCGCCGGACGCGCGGACCGCGTCGAAGAGGCTGTCTCCGGCACCGCCGCACACGGCGACGCGGCGGATGCGCTGGGCGGGATCGCCCGCCACGCGCACGCCGCCGGCCGTGGCGGGCAACGCCGCGTGCACGGCCCGGGCGAAGGCGGCCAGGTCGGTCTCCTCGGGCAGGTCGCCCACCCGGCCGATGCCTTCGGCCCCGGTGCCGGCGGCAGAGGTCGTCAGGGGCGAGAGCGCCCCGGTGACGCCGACGGCACGGGCCAGCACGTCCGAGACGCCGTCCACGACGGCGTCGGCGTTGGTGTGCGCGGCGAGCAGGGCGATGCGGTGCTCGATCAGGGTGTGCAGCAGGCGGCCCTTCGCGGCGGCGGCGTGTCCGACGGCGGCGACGGACGAGGTCCCGCGCAGCAGGAGCGGGTGGTGGGTGACCACGAGGTCGGCCCCGCGGGCGACGGCCTCGTCGGCCACGGCCTGCACGGGATCCAGCGCCCACAGGACGGTCCGCACCGGCGACTCCGGGCGCCCGGCCACCGGCCCGACGGCGTCCCACGGCTCCGCCAGCTCCCGCGGCCACAGCCCCTGGACGACCTCGAGGACCTGCCCGAGCGTCGGCGGGGCCAGGGCATGCACCGGCGAGGCGGGGACGGCGGGGCGGGACACGGTCATACCGGCCATGATGGCCCACCCGGCCCGGGCGCGCACGCCCCGGCGGCCCTGGGTGAGGCCACGGGGCGGCGTCGTCGGGAATGAAAAGCGCGGGCCGCGTTGCTGTGCCTGCCATGACCGACTCCCCCCGTACCGAGCCCCTCGGCGCCTCCGACGCGCCCGCCGACGTCCGCGAGCTGACGCTCGCCGGCGGCTGCTTCTGGTGCCTCGACGCCGTCTACCGTCGCGTGCGGGGCGTGCTCGCCGTCGAGTCCGGCTACACCGGAGGCGACGACCCCGCCCCGAGCTACGAGTCCGTGTGCACCGGGACCACCGGCCATGCCGAAGCGGTCCGCGTGCGCTTCGACGCCGCCGTCGTGCCGCCCGAGGTGATCATGGACCTGTTCTTCACCGGCCACGACCCCACGTCGTTGAACCGCCAGGGGGCCGACGTCGGCACCCAGTACCGCTCGGCCGTCTTCGCCCACGACGAGGCCGAGGCCCGGTTCTTCGCGGACGAGATCGCCCGGGCGCAGGCGAACTATGACAGCCCCATCGTCACACGCGTCGAGCCGGCGTCCGCGTGGCACCCGGCCGAGGACATTCACCAGGACTTCTATGCGCGGCGCCGTTCCAATGGATACTGCCGTGTGGTCATCGATCCGAAGCTCGCGAAGGTGCGCCGGAACTACTCCGCGTGGCTCGTGGACGCCTGAGCGGCGCCGCGGCTCGATAGCCTGACGCAGGAACACCCACTAGATCGCCCGCGCCCCGAGGCGCACCACCACCCCCCGGAGGTACCACCATGGCCCGCATCCTTGACGACATCACCCAGGCGGTCGGCGGCACGCCCCTGGTCCGGCTGAACCGCCTCGCGAAGGACCTGCCCGGCGACGTCGCCGTGAAGGTCGAGTTCTACAACCCGGCCAACTCGGTGAAGGACCGCATCGGCACCGCCATCGTCGACGCCGCGGAGGCGGCCGGCGAGCTGACCCCCGGCGGCACCATCGTGGAGGGCACCTCGGGCAACACCGGCATCGCCCTGGCCATGGTCGGCGCGGCGCGCGGCTACCGCGTGATCCTGACCATGCCCGAGACCATGTCCACCGAACGCCGCGTGATGCTCAAGGCGTTCGGCGCCGAGATCGTGCTGACCCCCGGTGCAGACGGCATGCGCGGGGCCCTCGAGCGCGCCCAGGAGATCGTCCGCAGCACCCCGAACTCCATCTGGGCCCAGCAGTTCGCGAACCAGGCCAACATCCAGGCCCACTACACGGGCACCGGCCCGGAGATCTGGGACGCGTCCGAGGGTGCCGTGGACGTGTTCATCGCCGGCGTCGGCACCGGCGGCACCATCACGGGCGCGGGCCGGTACCTGCGCGAGCAGAAGCCGGACGTGAAGCTCATCGCCGTCGAGCCGGCCGACTCCCCCATCCTCTCCGGCGGCCAGGCCGGCCCGCACAAGATCCAGGGCATCGGCGCGAACTTCGTGCCGGAGATCCTGGACACCGACCTCTACGACGAGGTCTACCCGGCCACCTTCGAGGAGTCCATCGAGACCGCCCGTCGGCTCGGGACCGAGGAGGGCATCCTGGGCGGCATCTCCACCGGCGCGATCATCTCGGCCGCCCTCAAGGAGGCCGCCAAGCCCGAGTCCGAGGGCAAGCTGATCGTCGCCATCGTGTGTGACTTCGGCGAGCGCTACATCTCCACCGCCCTCTTCGAGGACATCCGCGGCTGACCGCCGCCCGCTCACCGACCGCACCGACCCGAAGGGGCCGCCCGTGGGACTGTTCTCCCGCATCAAGGAAGACATCGCGACCGTCCGCAGCCATGACCCGGCGGCACGCGGTGACCTCGAGGTGGCCCTCGTCTACTCGGGTCTGCACGCAGTGTGGGCGCACCGCGTCGCGCACCGGATGTGGCGGCATGACCGGCTGAAGATGCCCGCCCGCGTGCTCTCGCAGGTCACGCGGGCGGCCACGGGCATCGAGATCCACCCCGGCGCGTCGATCGGTCGTCGGTTCTTCATCGACCACGGCATGGGTGTCGTGATCGGCGAGACCGCGGAGATCGGCGACGACGTGATGCTGTACCACGGGGTCACCCTCGGCGGCCGCTCCCTGGCCAAGGTGAAGCGGCACCCCACGCTGCGCGACGGCGTCGTGGTGGGGGCCGGCGCCAAGATCCTCGGACCCGTCGAGATCGGGGAGGGAACGGCGGTGGGCGCCAACGCCGTCGTCGTGAAGGACACACCCGCCGACGCGATCGCCACCGGCGTGCCGGCCACCGTCCGCCCGCGCAAGGGCCCGGCCGAGGGCAAGCCGCTCGTGGACCCCGCGGAGTACGTGGACCCGGCCCTCTGGATCTGAGGGCCGGGTCCCGCCGGGTCAGTCCTGCGTGGGGTCGCCCTCGGTCGGCTGCGGCATGACCACGGGCACGCCCTCGCCGTCGACCTCGGTGCGGTCGCCGGACCACAGCGTGTGGAACGAGCCCTCGCGGTCCACGCGCAGGTAGGTGTGGGCGCCGAAGTAGTCGCGCTGGCCCTGCACGAGGGCGGCCGGCAAGCGGTCGGCCCGCAGGCCGTCGTAGTACGCCAGGGCCGAGGAGAACACCGGGACCGGCACGCCCGCGGCGACGGCGGTGCCGACGACGCGGCGCCAGGCCGGCAGGGCCTCGGCGATCGCCTGGGCGAACTCGGGGGCGAAGAGCAGGTTGAGCGGCTGGCCGGGGGCGCGGGTGCCCGGCGCCGGATGGCGGGAGGTGTCGCGGCCGCCGAAGGCCTGCATGATCACGTCGAGCAGGTCGGCGCGGATGATGCAGCCGTCCCGCCACAGCGAGGCGATGGTGCCCAGGTCCAGCGACCAGCCGTACTCCTCGGCGGCGGCCGCGAGCATGTCCATGCCCTGCGCGTAGGCCACGAGCTTGGAGGCGAACAGCGCCTGGCGCACGTCCTCCACGAACGCGTCCGTGTCCTGCGGGGCGCGCTGCGCCTCCTCGTCGACGCCGGCCGCGAGGGTCTCACGGGCGACCTCGCGCACCGCGCGCTGAGAGGACAGCGAGCGGGCGAAGACGGACTCGGCGATCGCGGCCACCGGGGAGCCGACGTCGAGACCCGAGATCGCGGTCCAGCGGCCGGTGCCCTTCTGCCCGGCCTCGTCCACGATCACGTCCACGAGCGGGCGGCCCGTGGCCGCGTCCACCTGCGCGAGCACCTCGGCCGTGATCTCGATGAGGTAGGAGGCCAGGTCGGTCTGGTTCCACGCCGTGAACACCTCGGCCTGCTCGGCGGGCTCGAGGCCGCCCACACGGCGCAGCAGGTCGTAGGCCTCGCCGATGACCTGCATGTCCGCGTACTCGATGCCGTTGTGGACCATCTTCACGTAGTGGCCGGCGCCGTCCGTGCCGACCCAGGCGCAGCACGGCTCCCCCTCAAACTGCGCGGCGATCTTCTCGAGCATCGGGCCGAGGGCCTCGTAGGACTTCTCCGGACCGCCGGGCATGATCGCCGGACCGTGCAGGGCACCCTCCTCGCCGCCGGAGACACCGACGCCCACGAAGTGCAGGCCCTTCTCGGCGAGGGCCGCCTCGCGGCGGCGGGTGTCCTCGAAATGGGAGTTGCCGGCGTCGATGACGATGTCGCCCTCGTCCAGCAGGGGGACGAGTTGGTCGATGACGGCGTCCACGGGGGCGCCCGCCTTGACCATGATGAGCACCCGGCGCGGCACGGCGAGGGACTGCACGAGCTCGGCGAGCGTCTCCGTCGCCACGAACGCGCCCTCGTCACCGTGCTCGGCCACGAGCTGGTCCGTGCGGGCCCGGCTGCGGTTGTGCAGGGCCACCGTGTAGCCGTGGCGGGCGAAGTTGCGCGCGAGGTTCGCGCCCATCACCGCCAGGCCCGTGACGCCGATGTCGGCGGCGCCGACGGGGACGGTGGTGGTCTGCTCGGTCATCGCGGGGGCCTCCTGTGGCTCGGACGGTGGGACGGGCCGTGCCGGACACGGACCCGCCCCCAGCCTACGTCGACCGCGGTCAGTCCCCCACGGCGTCGCGGCCGCGGCGCACGATCAGCGGGTCCGGGGTGCCGACGACCTCGTGGTCCTTGCCCTCGTACTCGAACTGGGACAGGAAGTAGCGCATCGCGTTGAGGCGGGCCCGCTTCTTGTCGTTGGAGCGGATGGAGATCCACGGGGCGTGGTCCGTGTCCGTGTGGAGGAACATGGCCTCCTTGGCCTCCGTGTACGCCTCCCAACGGTCCAGGGACTCGAGGTCCATGGGCGAGAGCTTCCACTGGCGGACCGGGTCGATCTGGCGGATCGCGAAGCGCGTGCGCTGCTCGGTCTGTGTCACGGAGAACCAGAACTTGGTGAGGTGGATGCCGTCGTCCACGAGCATCTTCTCGAACAGCGGCACCTGGTTCATGAAGCGGCGGTACTGCTCGTCCGTGGCGAAGCCCATCACGCGCTCGACGCCGGCGCGGTTGTACCACGATCGGTCGAACAGCACGATCTCGCCCGCCGTGGGGAAGTGCTGGATGTAGCGCTGGAAGTACCACTGGCCGAGCTCGCGGTCCGAGGGCTTGTTGAGGGCCACGACGCGGGCGGTGCGGGGGTTCAGGTGCTCGGTGAAGCGCTTGATGGTGCCGCCCTTGCCGGCGGCGTCGCGGCCCTCGAAGACGATGATGTGGCGCTGGCCGGTGTCCTCGCCCCAGTACTGCAGCTTGAGCAGTTCGATCTGCAGGCGGTACTTCTCCAGCTCGTACTCCTCGCGCGTCATGCGCGTCTCGTACGGGTAGTCCTCCCTCCACGTCTCCACGGCACGGCCCTGCGGATCGATCAGGTCGGGATCGTTGGTGTGGCCGTCCGAGACGGTGTAGCCGCCGTCGCGCAGCTTGTCGATGAACTCGCGGAGGTTCTCGCGGGGGGCGTCGGGCTGCAGCAGCTCCATGGACCGTCTCCTTCACTGGGTGCGTCACCGTGCCCGTCCGTCCCCCTCCTCGGTACGACGGCGGCGGGCCGCGGCCTGTGCTCTGTCCACCATTATGGGCGGGCGGCGGACGAGGAAGCCGGGCCCGGCAGCGCAGCCGCGTGAACAGCAGGTGAACCCTGGGAGGCGAACGGTCGCGGCCCCGGGCCGACGAGTGTCGGCCTGCTCAGCCGCGCGGGCCGACGCCCAGGAGCTCGTCGATCGCCGCGACGGCGGCACGCGCCGCGTCGACGTCGGCGAACTGGGCGACGGCGTCGTCGTACCGGCGGTGCCCGGGAAGCTTGAGGCCGACGGAGGCGCCGTCCGTGGCCGGGAGGATCCAGATCCGGCCGCGCGGCTCGACGTCGCGCTGCTCGGCCACGTCGGCCTCCTCGAACTCGCGGTCGTAGCCGGCCCACTCGACACCGGGCCTCGGGGTGTCGGCGCCGTCGAGGACGTCGCGGCCGCCCATGCGCAGACAGGTGACGGACTGCAGGAGCGCGTCCAGGGTGCGGGCGGCGGCCTTGCCGGCCAGCTCGTCCTGGAAGAGGGCGAGGATGGACCACTGCCCGTCCTGGAGGAAGAGCATGGTCTGCTGCGCCTCGCCCCCGGTGATGACGGCGAGGTGACGGGCGGCGCCGTCGGGACGGGCGGGCAGCTTCCAGAAGCCGAGGGGGGTCGCGGACATGCGCTCCACCCTAGTGCGCCCCGGACGCCGACGACGCGCCGCCGCCCGGCCCCTGCCCCGCATCCCGGGTTGAGTTGTCGCGGGTGCGTGGGCCCGTCACCCGCGACAACTCAACCCGCGTTGCGGGAGGGTGGACCGATGGGCCTGCTCCGCGACCTCCTCACCCGCCGCTCCGCCCGCGACCGCTCGTCCGACCCGACGGCGACGCTCGGCCGACACCTGGACAACGCCGCGGCGATCGTGGCCGCCGCACGCCGGGCGGACGTTCCCCTCGCGGTGGCGGCGGCCCTGGCCGAGCTCGAGTCCGGCGGCCGGAACGTCTTCGGGCACGACGCCGGCGGTGTGCACAGCGCCCCGCGCGGGACGGACGTCCCCGTGACCCGGGAACGCTACGAGGAGCTCGTGGCCCGGGTGGCGCAGGGTGAGAAGTCCAACGGCGTGGGGCCCGCGCAGATCACGTGGCCGCCGTACTTCGCGCAGGCGGCGGAGCACGGCCTCCACCTGTGGGAGCCGGAGGACAACCTGGCCTTCGGGCTGGAGATCCTGCGCGGTCACCTGCGCGGCGACCTCTCCGCGGAGGGGATCGCCCGGGCGGGGACGCTCTACAACGCCGGGACGCTCGCCCACGGCGTCACCGCCTACGGCCGGCGCCTCGCCGCGGCGACCCGCGCATGGGCCGAACGCCTGGGCGAACCCGCCCCGCCGCCGGTCAGGCCAGGTTGACCAACAGCACGTACGCCAGCGTGCCGGCGGCGATCGAGACCAGGGTCCGCCGCCCGGCCAGCAGATGCACGACGACTGTCACCGCCGCCGCGATCAGCGCGTGGGCCACCCGCGTCCCGTCCACGGGCTCTCCAGGGGCCAGCGCCGCGGCGTCGAGCAGCATCACGAGGGCCAGGATGGTCAGCACGCCGGCAGGCATCCACACCGCCAGCCGCGCGGCGAGCACGGACTCCCGCAGCGGCTGCAGCAGGGCGAACGGCAACGCACGCAGGCAGAAGGTCACGAGGCCCGCGACGACGGCCGCGGCCACCAGGTACGCGGCGCCGGTCATCGGGGGTCCTCCTCGGCGCCGGGCTTCGCATCCGTGACGGCCCGCTCCCCCGCCGCGGCGACGACGGGCACCGGTCCGGTGACGGGCACGGGCTCGGGCAGCGGCAGGGCGGTCCCGCGCGCGGCGAGCACGTGGAACGCGATCAGCGCCGCGGCGTAGAGGGCGAAGGCGACGACGAGCACCTGTGCCGGTGCCAGCAGCAGGGCCACCCCGACGGCGACCGCGGCCGCCAGCACGAGGGGCAGCTGGGCCCGCGTGCGGGCGGCGTCCATGGCGAGCACGATGAAGAGGGCGACGAGCGCGAACTCCAGGCCCTCCACCGGCCCGGGCAGCAGCCAGGCCATTGCCACCCCGGCGAGGCCCCCGAGCACCCAGTACGCCTGCAGCGCGATCTGCATGGCCACCAGTCGGGGGCCGGTCCAGCCGCGAGGCCGGGCGGCGGCGATGGCGTAGGCCTCGTCGATCAGGGCGCCCATCGAGTAGATCCGCGCGAGGCGCCCCCGGACCACGCGCAGCGGGAAGCTGAACGCATAGAACACGTGGCGGAAGTTCACGAGGAACACCGTCACGGCGATCGTGAGCAGCGGCGTGCCCGCCACCACCAGCGAGACGAGCAGCAGCTCGACGGACCCGGCGAACACGACCACGGAGAACAGGGGTGCGACCCACGCGGGCAGCCCGGCCTGGACCACGAGCATCCCGAAGGCCACGCCCAGCGGGAACAGGCCGAGGCCGGCGCCCAGCGTCACGGCGACGCCGGAGCGCACCTCGGCCCACCGCGAGGGCGGAGCGGAGGCGCGCGAGGACGCTGACGAGGAGCCCATGATGGTGAGCATGCTCTCATAGGCGCCTGACGGGCGGTCGGCATGACGGAGCCGCGGCGTCACGCCGTGTCATGGCCCCGCGATCGGTGCACCCGGAGGGACTCGAACCCCCGACCCTCTCGGTGTAAACGAGATGCTCTGACCAACTGAGCTACAGGTGCCGGTGTCCGTCCAGGCTACCGGTCCGCGAGCAGGTCGCGCGTCGCCGCCTCGTGCTCGCTCCGGGTGCGTGCCTGTCCCGGGGCGGCGACCACGCGCGCGGCCTCGACCCCGTCCGCGTCGAGCAGCACGGAGACGCGGCGGGGCCGCCCGGTCTCCGCGTCGAAGACGTCGAAGGCACGGCAGGCCGCGCCGTGGGGCCAGAAATCGGAGAGCAGGGTGAGCGGCTCCGGCAGTGCCAGCTCCTCGCGGACGCGGCGCAGCACGGGGGCGGCGTCACAGGAGACCACGCGAACAGTCACCTCGTGGACCGCCACGTCCTCGGCGAGCGCCCCGATCCAGCCGAGCTCGTCCGTGCACACCGGCGTGAACGCCCCGGGCAGGAAGACGAGCCACGTGCCCCGCGGCCCGGCGGCGTCCTCGGGCCCGCGCGTCGGCGGCCACGGCCACGTCTGGCCGTGGTCGTCGCGCAGCGCGGGGACGTCGTCGGCGCCCCGCGTCCCGCCGGACGGAGCCTCAGCCACCGCGCTTCTGGACGAGCTTCTGAGCGGCCCAGTCCTCGGAGGCGCCGGCCCCGGTGGTGGCGTGCAGGCCCGCGGTGGAGGCGGCCTCGGCGACGTCCGCCGGGCTGACGTGGCCGGCGCGACCCTTGCGGGGGGTCATGATCCAGACGGGGCCGGCATCGAGGGAGCGCTGGGCGTCCACGAGGGCGTCCGCGAGATCCATGACGTCGCCGTCGTCCGCGCGCCACCAGAAGAGGACGGCGTCCGCCGGCTCCTGATCCTCCTCGGTCAGCAGCTCCTCGCCGAGCGCGTCCTCGAGCGCGTCACGGAAGGTGACGTCGACGTCGTCGTCGTACCCCCACTCCTGCACCAGGTCGCCCCTCGAGAGGGCGAGCTCCGCCAGCAGGGCGCTGTCCGTCGAGGTCGGCGTCGACCCAGCCTGCATAGTGTCCGGTCCTCCTTGATGGTGGCGGGCACTGCGGCCCGCGCCGTCGAGCGGGTGATGATGACCACCATACGCCGTGGACGCCGCCGTTCCGGGGCCTCCGGCCGGGCGGACGCGGCGGCTCCGGTCTACTCTGGGGAGGAACAGACGCACTCTCCGGGCGACGCGCCCGGCTCGGCGTCGCGGGCCCGGACCGGATCGTCTGCCCGCAGCCCACCGCGGAGCACCCCTCCGCACGAGAACCAGGAGGCACCGTGAGCGCAGCCGAAGAGAGCTCGCAGATCCGCAGCGGTCTGACCGACCAGCTCCCGGACAAGGATCCCCAGGAGACGTCGGAGTGGATCGAGTCCCTCGACGGACTCATCGAGGAGCGCGGCACGGAGCGGGCGCAGTACATCATGCGCTCCCTCATGCAGCGCGCGAGCGCCCAGTCCGTCGCCCTGCCCTACGTGACCACCACGGACTACGTGAACACGATCCCGGCGGACCAGGAGCCGGAGTACCCGGGCGACGAGGAGCTCGAGCGCCGCTACCGCAACTACCTGCGGTGGAACGCCATGGCCCTCGTGCAGCGCGCCCAGCGCGACGGCGTCGGCGTCGGCGGTCACATCTCCTCCTACGCGGGCCAGGCGACCCTCTACGAGGTGGGCCTGAACCACTTCTTCCGCGGTCAGGACCACCCGGGCGGCGGCGACCACATCTTCTTCCAGGGACACTCCTCGCCCGGCAACTACGCCCGCGCGTTCCTCGAGGGCCGCCTGACCGAGGAGGACCTCGACGGCTTCCGCCAGGAGAAGTCCCGCCAGGGCCACGCCCTGCCCTCCTACCCGCACCCGCGGATGATGCCGCACTTCTGGCAGTACCCCACCGTGTCCATGGGTCTGGG
Organism: Micrococcus sp. R8502A1; assembly: GCF_006704135.1. Taxonomy (NCBI): domain Bacteria; kingdom Bacillati; phylum Actinomycetota; class Actinomycetes; order Micrococcales; family Micrococcaceae; genus Micrococcus; species Micrococcus sp. R8502A1. The sequence goes on along the minus strand of NZ_VIGS01000010.1, from coordinate 41,450 downwards.
GCCGATGAACGCCATCTTCCAGGCGCAGACCAACCGGTACCTGCACAACAACGGCATCAAGGACACCTCCGACCAGCACGTGTGGGCCTTCCTCGGCGACGGCGAGATGGACGAGCCCGAGTCGCGCGGCCAGCTGCACATCGCGGCCAACGACAAGCTCGACAACCTCACCTTCGTCATCAACTGCAACCTGCAGCGTCTCGACGGGCCGGTGCGCGGCAACGGCAAGATCGTCCAGGAGTTGGAGTCCTACTTCCGGGGCGCCGGCTGGAACGTCATCAAGGTCCTGTGGGGCCGCGAGTGGGATCCGCTGCTCGAGGCCGACGACGAGGGCGAGCTCGTGCGCATCATGAACGAGACGCTCGACGGCGACTACCAGACCTACAAGGCCGAGTCCGGCGGCTTCGTGCGCGACCACTTCTTCGGCCGGTCCTCCGTCACCAAGGAGATGGTGGCGGACATGACCGACGACGAGATCTGGGGCCTCAAGCGCGGCGGCCACGACTACAAGAAGGTCTACGCCGCCTACAAGGCCGCCATGGAGCACAAGGGCCAGCCCACCGTGATCCTGGCCCACACCATCAAGGGCTACGGCCTGGGCAAGTCCTTCGAGGGCCGCAACGCCACGCACCAGATGAAGAAGCTGACGGTGGACGACCTCAAGGTGTTCCGGGACCGCCACCGCATCCCGATCTCGGACGAGCAGATCGAGAAGGACCCGTACAACATCCCGTACTACCACCCGGGCGCCGACGCCCCGGAGATCACGTACATGATGGAGCGGCGCAAGGAGCTGGGCGGCTTCGTGCCGGAGCGGCGCAGCGACTACCACGCGATCCCGCTGCCCCCGGAGTCCGCGTACAAGCAGGCCCGCAAGGGATCGGGCAAGCAGCAGGCCGCCACGACCATGGCGTTCGTGCGCCTGCTCAAGGACCTGATGCGGGACAAGAACATGGGACCGCGCTTCGTGCCGATCATCCCGGACGAGGCCCGCACCTTCGGCATGGACTCGTTCTTCCCGACCGCGAAGATCTACAACCCCAAGGGCCAGAACTACCTGTCCGTGGACCGGGACCTGTTCCTGTCCTACAAGGAGTCCCCGCAGGGGAAGATCTACCACGTCGGCATCAACGAGGACGGCGCCACCGCGGCGTTCAACGCGATCGGCACGGCGTACTCCACGCACGGCGAGCCGATGATCCCGGTGTACATCTTCTACTCGATGTTCGGCTTCCAGCGGACCGCGGACAACATCTGGGCCGCAGGCGACCAGCTCGCGCGCGGCTTCATGATCGGCGCCACCGCCGGGCGCACCACCCTCGCCGGCGAGGGCACCCAGCACATGGACGGTCACTCCCCCGTCCTGGCGTCCACGAATCCGGCCGTGAAGCACTACGACCCGGCGTACTCGTACGAGATCGCCCACATCGTGCGCCAGGGCCTGGAGGACATGTACGGCGACCACGACCGCGGGGACGACGTCCGCAACGTCATCTACTACCTCACGGTGTACAACGAGCCGATCACCCACATCGAGGAGCCCGAGGGCCTCGACGTGGAGGGCCTACTCAAGGGCATCTACCGTCTCTCCGAGGGCCAGGGCGACGGCCCGAAGGTCCAGCTCCTGGGCTCCGGCATCTCCGTGCCGTGGGCGCTCGACGCCCAGCGGATCCTCTCCGAAGAGTGGGGCGTGAACGCCTCCGTGTGGTCGGTGACCTCGTACAACGAGCTGTACCGCGACGCCGTCGCGGCGGAGAAGGACGCCCTGAAGGACCCGTCCGCCACCCCGCGCGTGCCCTACGTGACGCAGGCGCTGCAGGGGGCCGAGGGCCCGATCGTGGCCACCTCGGACTACTCCACCTCGTGGACGAACCAGATCCGCCCGTTCGTGTCGAACCGCTTCTCGGCGCTCGGTGCCGACGAGTTCGGCTTCGCGGACACCCGCGCCGCCGCCCGTCGGTACTTCCTCATCGACACCCACTCGATGGTGGTCCGCGCGCTGCAGCTCCTCGAGGAGGAGGGCGAGGTCGAGCGGGGCACGGCCGCGAAGGCGCACGAGAAGTACCGCCTGGACGACGTCAACGCCGGCACCACCGGCATCGCGGGCGGCGACGCCTGACCCGCACGCCGCGGGGAGGCCGACGCCCTCCCGTCCCGACGCCGGCCGCCCGCCTCCGCCACGGAGGCGGGCGGCCGGCGTCGTCGCTGTAGGAATCCCACAACACGCGCCTAGGATGAAGCGCATGCCCGAGCCCCGCCCCGCCGCCCCTCGCCCCGTGAGCACCGACGGGCTGGCCCGACTCAGGAGCCACCTGGGCGCCCTGAACACGGCGGTGCTGCAGCGGTTGGACGCCACCCTGCCCTGGTACCGCCGACTCACCCCGGACGAGCGCAGCGCCCTCGGGCTCGTGGCCCAGCGCGCCCTGCAGGGCTTCCTCACGTGGTTCGAGCGGCCCACCTCCACGGGCCACGTCCTGCAGGACGTCTTCGGGCCCGCGCCCACCGATCTCACCCGGGCGATCTCGCTGCAGCGGGCCCTCCAGCTCATCCGGACGATGGTGGACGTCGTCGAGACGCGGGTGCCGGAGCTGCTGGCCGAGCGCGACCAGGCGCCCGTCCGCGAGCACATCCTCCACTACTCGCGCGAGGTCGCGTTCGCGCTCGCGGACGTGTACGCCCGGGCCGCGGAGATGCGCGGTGCGATGGACTCGCGGCTCGAGTCGGTCCTGCTGGACGCGGTGCTGCGCGGGCAGGACCCGGACGAGATCCGGCATCGGGCCACGGCGCTGGGCTGGCGTGGGGACCACGACGTGATGGTCATGGCCGGTCTCGCCCCGGGGCAGGACAAGCCCGCGTTCATCCCGGACCTGCGGCGGGCCGCGGCGCGGCTCGACTGCGACCTGCTCGTGGGCGTGCAGTCCGAACGGCTCGTCCTCGTGGTCGGCTCGGTGCGGGACGCGCGGGCGGTGGGCGAGGCGCTCGCGCGCTGGTTCGCGCCGGGACCGGTGATCGTGGGACCCGTCGTGGACTCGCTGATCTCGGCGCACGTCTCGGCCCGGCACACCCTCGCCGGGCTCAGCGCGGCGGCCGCCCATCCCCGGGCGTGCCGGCCCACCCCGGCGGAGGACCTGCTGCCCGAGCGGGCGCTGCTGGGCGACCCCACGGCCCGGGAGGCCCTCGTGGACGGGGTGTTCACGCCCCTGGCCGACGCCGGCACCTCCCTGCTGGAGACCGTGGACGCGTACGGCGCGCTGGGGCACTCGCTCGAGGGCACGGCCCGCGAGCTGTTCGTCCACGCGAACACCGTGCGGTACCGCCTCAAGCGGGTGGCCGAGGTGACCGGCTGGGACCCGCTGGTCCCTCGCGACGCGTACGTCCTGCAGACCGCGATCACCCTGGGCCGGCTCGCGGGGGCGCGACCGACGAACGGGGCCGGGTCGGACTGAGCCGGCGCGGCACACACCCCCCACTTGTAGAAACCCTCCAAACCCACTCGCCGTGCTTCGTGGCGCGATCTGCCCGGGATGGCGGCCGATCCTGACACGATGGAGGAATGCTTGCCATCGTGTGCCCCGGACAGGGGTCCCAGACGCCCGGCTTCCTCGCCCCCTGGCTCGAGCTGGACGGGACCCGCGACCTGCTCGCATCCCTCTCCGACGCCGCGGGCGTGGACCTGATCCGCCACGGCACCGAGTCGGACGAGGAGACCATCAAGGACACCGCCGTCGCCCAGCCGCTGATCGTGGCGGCCGGCCTGGTGGCCGCCGCGGCCCTCGAGGCGGACGCCGCCGCACCGGAGTCGACCGTCGTGGCGGGCCACTCCGTGGGCGAGATCACCGCGGCCGCCGTCACCGGCGTGCTGTCCCCCGCCGAGGCCCTCTCCCTGGTGCGCGTGCGCGCCACCGGCATGGCCCGGGCCGCCGCGGCCACGCCCACGGGCATGGCCGCCGTCGTGGGCGGGGACCAGGACGAGGTCCTCGCGGCCATCGAGGCGGCGGGCCTGACGCCCGCCAATGTCAACGGCGCCGGCCAGATCGTCGCCGCCGGCACCGCGGAGGCCCTCGGCGCGCTCGCCGAGTCCGCCCCCGCCCGCGCCCGCGTGATCCCACTCAAGGTGGCCGGCGCGTTCCACACGGAGCACATGCGCCCCGCCGTGGACGACCTCGCGGCCCACGTCGCCGGCCTCTCCCCCTCGGACCCGCGCCTGCCCCTGCTGTCCAACCGGGACGGCGAGGCCGTCGAGTCCGGCACGGACGTGCTCGCCCGGATCGTGGACCAGGTCACCCGCCCGGTCCGCTGGGACCTGTGCATGGCGACCATGGCCACGGGGCAGGTCACGGGCGTCCTGGAGCTGCTGCCCGGTGGCACACTGACCGGACTGGCCAAGCGCGGTCTCAAGGGCACCGCGCAGCTCGCCGTGAAGACCCCCGAGGACCTGGACGCCGCCCGGGCGTTCCTGGCCGAGCACTCGGCCTGAACCCCGCGCACCGCCCGGCAGAGAGAAGCACCATGACCGTCACCCTGAAGCAGCACGAGCGCCCCGCGGCCAGCCGCATCGTGGCCGTGGGCGCCTACCGCCCGGCGAACCTGGTCCCTAACGAGGACCTCGTCGGCCCCATCGACTCGTCGGACGAGTGGATCCGCCAGCGCACCGGCATCGTCACGCGCCAGCGCGCCACGGCGGAGGAGACCGTGCCCGTCATGGCCGTGGGCGCCGCCCGGGAGGCCCTCGAGCGGGCCGGCCTGCAGGGCTCGGACCTGGACGCCGTGATCGTCTCGACCGTCACCTTCCCGCACGCCACCCCCTCGGCCGCGGCCCTCGTGGCGCACGAGATCGGGGCCGCCCCGGCGCCCGCTTACGACGTCTCCGCCGCGTGCGCCGGCTACTGCTACGGCGTCGCCCAGGCCGACGCGCTCGTGCGCTCCGGCACCGCGCGGCACGTGCTCGTGGTCGGCGTCGAGCGCCTCTCCGACGTCGTGGATCCCACGGACCGTTCCATCTCCTTCCTGCTGGGCGACGGCGCGGGCGCCGTGATCGTCTCGGCCTCGGACGAGCCGGGCATCTCCCCCTCGGTGTGGGGTTCGGACGGGGAGCGCTGGTCCACGATCTCCATGACGCACTCGCAGCTGGAGCTGCGCGATGCCGTGGAGCACGCCCGCACCACGGGCGACGCCTCGGCGATCACCGGCGCGGAGGGGATGCTCTGGCCCACGCTGCGCCAGGACGGGCCCTCCGTCTTCCGCTGGGCCGTGTGGTCGATGGCGAAGGTGGCCCGCGAGGCCCTCGACGCCGCGGGCGTGGAGCCCGAGGACCTCGCCGCGTTCATCCCGCACCAGGCCAACATGCGGATCATCGACGAGTTCGCCAAGCAGCTGAAGCTGCCGGAGTCCGTCGTCGTGGCCCGGGACATCGCGGACGCCGGCAACACGTCGGCCGCGTCCATCCCGCTGGCCATGCACCGTCTGCTGGAGGAGAACCCCGAGCTCTCCGGCGGCCTGGCCCTGCAGATCGGCTTCGGCGCCGGGCTGGTCTACGGCGCCCAGGTGGTCCGCCTCCCCTGAGGCGGCGCCGTCTGATTCACTGTCCACGTACACCCCACACCCCTACCGAAGGAGACGCCCCATGGCTTCCAAGGAAGAGATCCTCGCCGGCCTCGCCGAGATCGTGAACGAGGAGACCGGCCTCGACACCGCCGAGGTGCAGCCGGAGAAGTCCTTCACGGACGATCTGGACATCGACTCGATCTCGATGATGACCATCGTGGTCAACGCCGAGGACAAGTTCGGCGTGAAGATCCCGGACGAGGAGGTCAAGAACCTCAAGACCGTCCAGGACGCCGTCGACTTCATCGACGGCGCCCAGGCCTGATCGGCCCACGACGGCGGCGGGCCCGGCCCGCCCCGTCCCCTCGGTGAGCGCCGGGGGCGCGTGAGCGCCCCCGGCCCCCGACACCCTCGACTTCCGGCACCCCGGCGAGCGCCGCGCGTCGTGCCGACGACACCCCTCCGCCCGATCCCCACTCGAGACCCAGAGGCAGCAGACCCATGACCCGCACCGCAGTGATCACCGGCCTCGGCGCCACCACGCCCATCGGCGGCGACGTGCCCACCTTCTGGTCCCACGCCCTGCAGGGCGTCTCCGGTGCGCGCACCATGGAGCACGACTGGGTGGAGAAGTACGAGCTGCCGGTCACCTTCGCGGCCGAGCTGGCCGTGCCCACCTCCGAGGTCCTGTCCAAGGTGGAGCAGAAGCGCCAGGACCCGGCCACCCAGATGGCGACCGTCGCCGCGCGCGAGGCCTGGAAGGACGCCGGCCTCGAGGGCGCGGAGGTCGACGGCGACCGGCTCGCCGTGGCCTTCGGCACCGGCATCGGCGGCGTGTGGACCCTCCTGGACGGCTGGGACACCCTGCGCGAGCGCGGCCCGCGCCGCGTGCTGCCCATGACCGTCCCGATGCTCATGCCCAACGGCGCCGCCGGCGCGCTCTCCCTCGAGTTCGGCGCCCGCGCCGGCGCCCGCACCGTGGTGTCCGCGTGCGCCGCCGGCACCGAGGCGCTCGAGACCGCGCTGCTGCTCATCCGCTCCGGCCAGGCCGACGTCGTGATCTGCGGCGCCGCCGAGGCCGCCGTGCACCCGCTGCCGATGGCCGCGTTCGCCGCGATGCAGGCGCTGTCCAAGCGCAACGACGACCCACAGGCCGCGTCCCGCCCCTACGACGTGGACCGCGACGGCTTCGTCCTCGGTGAGGGCGCCGGCGTCATGGTGATCGAGTCGGAGGAGCACGCGAAGGCCCGCGGCGCGCGCGTGTACGCCGAGCTGGCCGGCGCGGGCGTCAGCTCCGACTCCCACCACATCACCGCGCCCGAGCCCGAGGGCCTGGGCGCGACCCGTGCGATGCGCGCCGCCCTGAGGTCGGCCGACATCACCCCCGAGGACGTGTGCCACGTGAACGCCCACGCGACCTCCACGCCCAAGGGCGACGCCCCGGAGTACCTGGCCATGCGGGCCGTGTTCGGCGACCACCTGGACCAGGTGCAGGTCTCGGCCACGAAGTCCCAGACCGGTCACCTGCTGGGCGCCTCGGGCGCGATCGAGTCGATCCTGTCCGTGCTCGCCGTCCACCACGGCCAGGCGCCCGTGACCATCAACCTGGACCACCAGGACCCGGAGATCCCGCTGAACGTGGTCACCGGCTCCCCCGCCCGCCTGCCCGAGGGGCCGCGCGTGGCCGTGAAGAACTCGTTCGGGTTCGGCGGCCACAACGCGGTGGCCGTGTTCCGCAGCGTCTGAGCCGGAGCGCCGCCCGCGCCAGCCGAGCGAGGGGTCAGACGGCGCGGTGCAGCCAGCGCACGTTGGCGTGGGCGGCGGCCAGCCGGAACGGCTCGAGCTCATCGTCCCAGGCCTCGCCGAGCGCGAGGGAAAGTTCGTGCATCAGCACGCTGGGGTCGCCCGCGCCGGCCTCGTAGGCGTACCGGATGCGGTCCTCGGAGACCATGATGTTGCCGGAGACGTCCGTGGTGGCGTGGAAGATGCCGAGGTCCGGAGTGTGGGACCAGCGCGAGCCGTCGACCCCGGCGGACGGCTCCTCCGTGATCTCGAAGCGCAGGTGCGGCCAGCCACGCAGGGCGGAGGCCAGACGCGCGCCGGTGCCGGCGGGCGCCGTCCAGTGCACCTCGGCGCGGTGCTGGCCGGGCGCGACCGGCTGACCCTCCCACTCCACCGAGGTCGCGGGGCCGAGCACGGAGCTCAGCGCCCACTCCACGTGGGGGCAGAGGGCGGTGGGGGCGGAGAGGATGTGGACCACGCCGCGGGTCTGGGTGCTGGTCATGGATGCCTCCGAGGGTGCGATGCGGTGCGTCTTCCCCTACGACCACGTCGCGGCTCCGGTGGATCCTGGGGCCATTGTGCACCAGGGATGCTGGGCCGGCAACGAGGCGGCGCGGCGCCCTGCGTGTCGTGGCGGCGCAGGGGACGGGCCGGGGGTGCTCCGGGGAGGCGTCAGGCGCGTGGGTGGGCCTGCCGGTAGCCCTCGCGGAGGCGATCGATCGAGACGTGTGTGTAGACCTGCGTGGTGCGCAGGGACGCATGCCCCAGCAGCTCCTGCACGCTGCGCAGGTCGGCGCCGCCGTCGAGGAGGTGGGTCGCGGCCGTGTGGCGCAGCGCGTGCGGCCCGCGCGCCGCAGTGTCCCCCAGGCCCTCGAGTGCCCGGTCGACGACGGTGCGCGCCTGGCGCACCCCCAGCCGGCCGCCGCGCGCGCCGAAGAAGAGGGCGGGACCGGAGTCCGGACGGGCCAGGCGGGGACGACCGAGCCGCTGCCACGCTTGGAGGGCGCGGCCCGCGGGTGTGCCGTAGGGGACGGTGCGCTGCCGGTCGCCCTTGCCGGTCAGCCGGACGACGCCGCGGCCGGCCTCGAGGTCATCCACGTCCAGGGCGCAGAGTTCGGCCACCCGGGCGCCGGTGGCGTAGAGCAGCTCGAGCAGGGCGGCGTCCCGCAGGGCCAGCGCGTGGACGGCGGGGTCGTCGCCCGCGGCGGCGGCGTCCACCCTCTCCTGGGCGGCCACGAGGAGCCGGGTCGCCTGCTGCTCCTGGAGCACGTGGGGCAGCGTCCCCTCGGGTCGGGGCGAGCGCAGCCGCAGGGCGGGGTCGTCCGAGCGCAGGCCCTCGCGGCGCAGCCAGGCCGTGAAGGTGCGGACGGCGGCCACCCGGCGGGCCAGGGTCGCGCGGGCGAGGCCGGCCCCGCTCATGGCTGCCAGCCAGCCGCGCAGGTCCTCGATGTCCAGCTCGGCCAGGACGTCCGGTGCGCTGCGCGTGCGGCGGGCGGGGGCGTCGTCGTCCAGGGCGGGCGTCCCCGCGGTGTCGGTTGTGCCGGCGACGTGGTCGATGAGGGCGCGCAGATCGGCGAGGTACGCGCGCGCGGTCTGGGGACTGCGGTTCCGCTCGTGACGCAGGTGCTCCTCGAACGCCTCGAGCCAGGCCGTGTCCCGGGGTGAGGGGGCGCGGGGGGCCGGGACCGGACTGGCGGAGGACGACGGGGACATCCCCCCACTCTGCCATCCGCGCCCACGGACATCGCGGCGCGCGGTCCGAGAGCACGGGGCCGGAGGTCATCCCCGCCGCCACCGGTCCTCGACCCGTTCGGCCAGGCCCGCCCGCTGCAGCCGGGACAGGCAGGCCAGGACGGTGGGCAGCGCGAGCCCGGCGCTGACGGTGATCCGGTCGACGGGCACCGCCTGGCGCAGGGGCAGCGCCTCGTGGACGAGGGCCTCCTCCATCGTGAGCCCGTCCGTGGGCCGCACGGCGGACTCGGGAGCCTCCCGGGCGGAGGTCCTCCCGCCCGTGCCGCCGCTCCGGGCGGGCCCCTGACCGAGCAGGGCAAGGGCCTCCTGCTCGGTGGTCACGAGACGGGCGGGGCTCTCCTGCAGCAGACGGTGGCAGCCGGCCGAGCTGGGCGAGGTCACGGGGCCGGGGACGACGCCCACCTCGCGGCCGAGGCCGAACGCGTGGCCCGCCGTGTTCTGCGCACCCGAACGCCAGCGCGCCTCGACCACCAGCACGGCCCCCGCGAGCGCGGCGATGACCCGGTTGCGCTGCAGGAACCGGTAGCGCGTGGGGCTCGCACCGGGCGGCATCTCGGACACGAGCAGCCCGGCGGCCATCACCTCGCGGAGCAGGTCCTCGTGGCCGGCCGGGTAGAACCGGTCGAGGCCGCCGGCCAGCACCGCCACCGTGGGCGGGACGCCGCCACGATCCGCCGCGTCTTCCGGTGCGGCGGGCGCCTGCAGAGCGGCCCGGTGGGCGGCGCCGTCGATGCCATAGGCGCCGCCGGAGATCACACACGCGCCCTGCTGGACGGCGTGGGCGGCACAGCGGGCGGTCACGGTCCGCCCGTACGCGGTCGCCTCCCGGCTGCCGACGACGGCGAGCATCCGGTCCGCGGGAGGCAGCGTTCCGGCGCCGCGGAACCACAGGCCCAGGGGCGCCTCCTCGCCCAGGTCCGCCAGGGCGGCAGGCCAGGCGTCGTCCTCGGGGATCAGCAGGCCACCTCCGAGCCGGTGCAGAGTCACGAGGTCACGCTCCGGCTCCAGCCGGGCGGCCCGGGGCGCCCAGCGGGCCAGCCCCGCGGCCCAGCGCCGGGGCAGCGTGTCGGGCGCGCCGGCGTGATCGGCGAGCAGATCGCGCTCGGCGGGCTGGATCGTCTCCCGGCCCGTGAGCAGGGCGAGCGCCCGCTCCGGCCCCAGCGCCGTGACGGTCTGCACCGCGAGCGCGTCCCCGGGCTCGACCAGCCGGGTCAGGGCGGCGCGGGCGAGCCGGGCGGCGTCCGGCCGGCGCGGCCCGGCGACGTGGTCTGCCGCCGGGGTGACGTGGGTGGTCATGCGTCCTCCTCGTTCTGGTGGCGCAGCGTGAGTGCCACGTCGGTGTCCTCGGGTGCGGGCCGTTCGGCGCCGCGCAGGTCTGCCAGGGTCCAGGCGAGGCGCAGGACACGGGCGTGGCCGCGCGCGCTCAGCAGGCCCTGGTCGACGGCGTCGTCCGCGGGCCGGCGGGCCGCCCGGGGCACGGCGTACGGGCCGTGCCGCAGCACCCCGGCGGGGACGTGCGCGTTGCGGCGCAGCCCGGACGGGACGAGCCCGCGCTCGGCGGCGGTGGCCCAGCGCCGGGCCTGGCGGTCGGCGGCCGCGGCGACCCGGGCGGCGACCTGCGACGTGGTCTCGGAGGCGGGCGCCCCCGTGAGCTGCCGCGCGTCGACGGGCCGCACGGTGACCTGCAGGTCGACGCGGTCCAACAGCGGCCCGGAGAGCCGCTGGGCGTAGCGGCGGCGTTCGGGCACGCTGCATCGGCACTCGACGCCCGTGCCGCCGCCCTTGCCGCACGGGCAGGGGTTGGCGGCCAGCACGAGCTGGAACCGGGCCGGGTAGACGACGGCGCCGAGGGCCCGGTGCAGCAGCACCTCCCCGGACTCGAGGGGCTGGCGCAGCGCCTCGAGGGTGCGCCGTTCGAACTCGGGGGCCTCGTCCAGGAACAGCACGCCGCCGTGGGCGAGGGAGGCCGCTCCCGGCCGGGCGAGGCCGCTGCCGCCGCCCACGAGGGCCGAGCGGGACGCCGAGTGATGGGGTGCCTCGAACGGCGGGGTCCGGTCGATCTCGCCGTCGAACCCCTGGGACGTCCCGCCCATGCGCCGGACACGGGCGTCGCCACCGCGAAGGGAGCGCAGGGCGGCGCACTCGAGCGCGGTGCGCCGGTCCAGGGGCGGGAGGATCCCGGGCAGGCGCTCGGCGAGCATGGTCTTGCCCGCCCCCGGGGCGCCCATGAGCAGCAGGTGGTGGGCGCCGGCCGCGGCGACCTCGAGCGCGAACCGGGCCTCGGCCTGTCCGGCGACCTCGGCCAGGTCGGGCACCGCACGGGTCGGCTCCGGTTCCGGGGCTGGCACCTGCCGCCGGGTCGGGCGGCGGGGCGCCTCTCCGTCCGGTTCCCCGCCGAAGGCGCGGATGACGTCGTGCAGATGGGCGAAGCCGCGGACTTCAGCGCCGGGGACCAGTCGGGCCTCGGCCTCCGCGTCCTCGGCGACGACCACCTCGGAGCACCCCGCGTCGACGGCGGCCATCACCATCGCCACGGTCTCCGGCGAGCGGTGCAGGGCGCCGTCGAGACCGAGCTCGGCCAGGAACACGGGCCCCTCGACGTTCCGCACCCGCCCGTCCGCGGCGTAGGCCGCCAGGACGATCGCCAGGTCGTGGCAGGCGCCCCGCTTGTGCACCCCCGCTGGCAGCAGGTTCACGGTCAGGTGCCGCCGGGTCAGGGGCAGTCCGGCGTTGCGCGCGGCGGAGCGGATGCGGTCCCGGCTCTCCTGCAGCGCCTGGTCCGGCAGGCCGAGGAGGGTGAACCCGGGCAGGGACTGGGCGATGTCCGCCTCGACGTGCACGACCTCCCCGCGCAGACCCGCCAGCGTGATGGAGCGGGTGCGTCCGATGCCGCTCACGGCCGCACGTCCTGCAGCAGGTCGAAGCGGATCCCTCCCGTGCGCGGCACCAGCACGGCGACGGCGTCGACGCGCCAGGGCGTGCCCCGGCGGTCCGCGGCGTGGGCCCGCACCCACGCCGCGGTGAGGCGGTGCAGCCGGGTGAGCTTGCGCCGGTCGATCGACTCGAACGGGTCGCCGAAGGCCAGGCCCGAGCGGGTCTTCACCTCGACGCCCACCCACCAGCCGGCGTGGTGGGCCACGATGTCCAGCTCTCCGGCCTCGCCCCGCCAGTTGCGGTCGGCGATCACGTAGCCGCGCTCGGCGAGCCAGCGCGCGGCGGCGTCCTCACCGAACCGGCCCAGCGCCGTGTGCGCGCGGCTGGCGCGCCTCTCTCCGGGCGGCTGCGCCCCGATCTGTTCCGCGGTCCCCGTCATCCCGACCACCTCCTGGGCACCAGGGTGGTCCCGGGCGAGGCCGCGGGGTGGGCGGCGGCGGGGATTGTGCGGGGCCGGACGCCTGTGCAGGAGTGGACGTCTGCGTCCCGTCCTCTGGACCGCTCAGGGGTGGGTCAGCTCGGCAGCTGGCCGTCCGGCGGGACCGTCAGGTCCTCGGTGGGCAGCTCCTCGATGTTCACGTCCTTGAAGGTCAGCACCTTCACGCGCTTGATGAACCGCTGCGTGCGGTACACGTCCCACACCCAGGCGTCCTCGAGCAGGATCTCGAAGAACACGTCCCCGTCCGCCTGGCGGGGCGTCAGCCGCACGTCGTTGGCGAGGTAGAAGCGCCGCTCGGTCTCCACGACGTAGCGGAACAGGCCCACCACGTCCCGGTATTCGCGGTAGAGCAGCAGCTCGGCCTCGGCCTCGAAGTCCTCGACGTCGTCTGCGCTCATGACATGCCTCCTCAGTGTTCGCCGCGCACCCGCGACAGTCCGGGCACGCACGGCCTCCATCCTCCCCCGTCCGGGGGTCGCACGTCGAACGGGCGGCCTCGCCCGGCCCCGGGGGCTCAGTCGAACAGCGTGGGCGGCGCCTGCGCGGGCGCGCCCGGCAGCCCGAGGTTCCAGCTGCGCCGGTGCTGCTCGCTCGCCCCGCGCTCGGCCAGGGCGGCCCGGTGCGCGGCTGAGCCGTACCCCTTGTTCCCGGCCCATCCGTACCCCGGGTGCGCCGCGTCGAGGGCGATCATGACGTCGTCGCGGGCCACCTTCGCGGCGATCGACGCGGCCGCCACCGTCGCGCACCGGTCCTCGGCCCGCACCAGCATCGTGGGCTCGGGCGGCAGCGGGCGCGGCGCGGGCGCGGGGCCGGCGTCGGGATCGGAGCGGCTCAGCCAGTCGTCCCGGCCGTCGAGCACGAGGGCGACCGGCTCCTGCCCCACCGCGGCGCACAGCGCCGCCCACGCCCGTCGCCCGGCGAGGCCGAGGGCCGCCGAGATCCCCAGCGCGTCGATCTCCGCGGGGCCGGCCTCGCCCAGCGCCACCCCGGCCGCCCAGTCCTCGATCTGCGGGACCAGGGCGCGCCGGCGTCGGTCCGTGAGCGCCTTGGAGTCGCGCACCGGAGGGATCTGCCCGGCGGCGGGCAGCCACGCGGCGCACACCCCGACGACGACGGGCCCGGCCAGTGCGCCCCGGCCCACCTCGTCCATGCCCGCCACGAGCACCCGGTCCACTCCCCGCGCGGCGAGGACCGGCGCGGCCAGCCCCGCCTCGACGTCCAGGCCGGCGCGCACCGTCGGCCGGCCACCGCTCCCGCGGGGGGTCACGTGCGAGCCTCCGGCGCGGGCGCGTCCGGTACGGCGGCGAACGCGTCGGGGTCGGCGCCGGCGCCGCCGATCCGGTCCAGCGGCCAGACCACGAACCGGGCGCGGCCCACCACGTCGTCGAGGGCCACGAACCCGCCCCCGGGCCCGGCGCGGTGCGCGCGGGAGTCGGCCGACGCCGAGCGATGGTCGCCGAGCACCCACAGCCGCCCCGCGGGGACGGTCACCTCGAACGCCTCCTGCGCGGGCGCCTCCCCCGGCGCGAGGTACGGCTCGTCGACGGGCACCCCGTTCACGCACAGCGTCTCCTCGCCGGGCGTCCAGGAGACGGTGTCCCCCGGCAGTCCGACGGCCCGCTTGATCACGTGGCCGCCCCCGGGCAGCCAGCCCTTCGTGTCCTCGAACACCACCACGTCACCGCGGCGCACCGGGAACGGGTCCGGGGTGAGCAGCGTGGCGACCACGCGGTCGCCGGCCTGCAGCCCGGGCTCCATGGACGAGGACGGGATGGCGTACATGCGCGCCAGGAAGGCCCACGCCAGCACGCAGGCGAGCACGGTCACGGCGGCGGCGATCAGCGCGGTGCGGCGCCCCGTCACGGCGTGTCCCCGGAGGGGACGTCCACGGTCCCGCGGCGGGACAGGGGCCACACGATCTCCGCGGCCCGGCCCTCGACCCGCTCGAGCGGGATCAGCCCGCCGCCGGGGGCGCCCAGCAGTGCGCGGGAGTCCCGGGAGGCGGCGCGGTGGTCGCCCAGGACGACCATGCGCCCGTCGGGCACCTCGAAGGACCAGGTCCCCGCCGCGGCCGGCTCGTCTGCGGTCACGGGCCTGCCGAGATACGGCTCGTCCAGCGGCTCGCCGTTGCGCAGCAGCCGGCCGTCCGGGGCACAGCACTCGAGGCGGTCCCCCGGCAGGGCCAGCACGCGCTTGACGAACACGTCCTCGGCCGCCCCGACACCCCACCACCGGGCGACGTCCTCGAGGCCGCGCTCGAGCGATCCGGCCGAACGGTACGGCGCCAGGCTGCCGGCGCCGTCGAACACCACCACGTCGCCGTGGCGCAGGCCCTGCCCACCGGCCGCGGCGGCGTCCACCCGCACGCGGTCGCCGGGCTGCAGGGTCGGCTCCATCGACCCGGAGGGGATGAGGTAGACGGGGCCGGTGAGGGCCCGCAGCACGGCGGCCACCACGACGGCGGCCACCACGGTCAGGCCGAGCCGCGCCCACCAGCGGCTCGTGCCGGAGGCGGGGGCCGCCGTCGGGCCCGAGGAGGAGCCGGCCCCGGACGCGACGGAGCCCCGTGACCGGCGGGGGTCACGGGGCTCCGAGGTGCGCATGGGTCGATCACCGGTCGGCGGGGCCGACCGGGATGATCACTTGGCGTCGGCGCGCTTCTCGCGGATGCGGGCGGCCTTGCCGTGGCGGTCGCGCATGTAGTACAGCTTCGCGCGGCGCACGTCGCCCTTGGTGACGACCTCGATCTTGTCGATGACCGGGGAGTGCACCGGGAACACGCGCTCCACGCCGATGCCGAAGGACACCTTGCGGACGCGGAAGGTCTCGCGCACGCCGTAGCCCTGACGGCCCATGACGTAGCCCTGGAACACCTGGACGCGGGCGGTCTTGCCCTCGATGATGTTCACGTGCACCTTGACGGTGTCGCCGGGGGCGAACTCCGGGATGTCGTCGCGCAGCGTCTTCTTGTCGAACGAGTCGAGAATGTGCATGTCGTCTCTCCTGGCGGATGCCACAGGTCAACCGCGTGGTATGCGGGCGCTCGGCCCGTCCACGTCCGCATGACGAGGGGGCCGGGTCCCGAGCCGAGGGCCGGGCTCCGCACGTGGGGTGCGGTCCCGGGGTCCGATCCGTTGACGCGCGCCCCCTGTGGCAGGTCGGGCGTCCGGCGGACACGAGGATCCATTATGCCACAGCCAACGACGTCGCGACGCCCCTCCAGCCCGTCGGGCGCGGCGGATCAGGCCTCGGAGCCGTACGCCGCCCACAGGTCCGGTCGCCGCTCGCGCGTGCGCTCCTCCTGCTGGGCCCGACGCCAGGCCGCGACCTTGCCGTGGTCGCCCGAGAGCAGCACGGGCGGCACCGCACGGCCCCGCCAGTCCGCGGGCTTGGTGTAGACCGGGTACTCCAGCAGGCCGTCCTCGTGGGACTCCTCGACGAGCGAGGCCGGGTTGCCCACGACGCCCGGCACGAGGCGGCCGACGGCCTCGATCATCGCCAGCGCGGCGACCTCGCCGCCGTTGAGCACGTAGTCGCCCAGTGAGACCAGCCGCACCTCGAAGAGCTCCTCGGCCCAGCCGAAGACGCGCTCGTCGATGCCCTCGTAGCGGCCACACGCGATCGCCACGTGATCCCGGCCCGCCAGCTCGCGGGCGAACCGCTGGGTGAAGCGCTCCCCCGAGGGCGTCGGCACGAGCAGCACGGGGCGGTCTCCCGGCTCCGCCGACGACGACTCGGCGGGGGCCGGTGACACGGGCCCCTGGGCCGCCACGTGCTCGAGCGCGAGCGCCCACGGCTCGGGTTTCATCACCATGCCGGCGCCGCCGCCGTAGGGCGTGTCGTCCACGGTGCGGTGCCGGTCGAAGGTGAAGTCGCGCAGGTCGTGGACGTGCACGTCCACGAGGCCCTCGCGGCGGGCACGGCCCAACAGCGAGACGTCGAGGACCGCGAGGTACTCGGGGAAGATCGTGACGACGTCGAAGCGCACCGCTCAGTCCTCCGGATCCGCATCGGTGGGGCGCGCGGCGGCGGGTCCGTCTGCGGCGTCCTCGTCCTCGCCGGTGGCGAGCTCGAGCAGCCCCGGCGGCGGGGTCAGCACGAGCACGCCGGCCTCGGGGTCGATCTCCGGGACGATCTCCTCGACGAAGGGCACCAGGGCCTCCTCCTCGACGCCGTCCAACGCGACGTGCAGCAGATCCTGGACCGCCCCGGTGGTCAGGGCCGTGACGACGCCGACGCGCTCGCCCTCGACCCGCACCTCGAGGTCCACGAGGTCCTCCTCGTACCACTCGTCGGACTCCTCGGGCACGGCCGGAACGGCGAACAGCTGGGCGCCACGCAGGGTCTCGGCGACGTTGCGGTCCGGCGACTCGGCGAAGCCGACCACGAGGATCTGCTTGTTCCACCGGGCCCGGGTGACGGTGAGCTCCGCCGGCAGGCCCGGGGCGCCGTCGCGCACCACGAGGCGCTCGCCGGGGGCGAAGCGGGCGTCCGGGTCGTCGGTGAAGACCTGCACGGTCACCTCACCGCGGATGCCGTGCGGCTTGCCGATGCGGGCGACGCGGACGAGATCGTCCTGGGCTGCGGGACTCATGGGCTCTCCTGGGTGGGACGGTCGGTGACGGGAGGGGGCCGGGCCGGAGGACGACGACGGCCCGCCGGCCCGGTGAGGGGCGGGCGGGCCGTGCGTCACGGGCCGTCAGGAGCGGCGGTCGGTCTCCACCACGTCCACGCGGACGGGGTGGCCGGCCAGGCCGTCCAGCACGGTGCGCAGCGCGGTGGCGGTGCGACCCTGGCGGCCGATCACGCGGCCCAGGTCCTCGGGGGCCACGCGGACCTCCAGCATGTCGCCGCGCCGCTGGGAGCGGGCGTCCACGCGGACCGCCTCGGGCGTGTCCACGATGCCGCGCACCAGGTGCTCGAGGGCCTCGGTCAGCATGGTCACTCGGACTTCTCGGCGTCCTCGGCCGACGCCTCAGCGGCCTCCTCGGCCGGGGCCTCGGCGGCCTGCTCGGACTCGGCCGGGGCCTCCTCCTGCTTCGGCTCCTCCGGCAGGATGACCGAGCCCTTCTCGGGGGCCACGAAGGCCTCCTTCTCGGACTTGGACTTCAGGGTGCCCTCGGCGCCCGACTCACCCTTGAACTTCTGCCAGTCACCGGTGACCTTCAGCAGCGCGGCGACCTGCTCGGTCGGCTGGGCGCCGACGGAGAGCCAGTACTGGGCGCGCTCCGAGTCGATCTCGATGAACGAGGGCTCCTCGGTGGGGTGGTACTTGCCGATCTCCTCGATGGCACGGCCATCGCGGCGGGTGCGCGAGTCCATGACGACGACGCGGTAGAACGGGGCGCGGATCTTGCCGAACCGCTTCAGACGAATCTTGACAGCCACGAGTGTGGTTCTCCTTCAGTGGATCTGGGGGCCGGGGCACGACGCCGCGTGGGGGCAGCGGGCGTCGAGGACCTGGCACACGGAACGGAGCGCAGCGGAGGATAGAGGGTCGTCCGGGCTCACGCTCAGTACCGTGCCATTCTGCCAGATCGGGCGGGCCGGTGCACACCCGGCGCGCCGAGACCGGGCAGCGGGCGACTCAGCGGTCCTTGAGGTACTTCTCGAAGCCCGCCGGCAGGTTGAGGGTGGACGGGTCGAAGCCGTCCATCCCCGCGCCGTCGCGGCCGAACACGGCTCCGGCCTGCGCCTGGGCGGCGCGGGCGCGCCGCTCCTCGATCGCCTTGCGCTCGGCCGCGGCCTTGGCCGGGTTGCCGGACTTCACGCGATCGCGCTTGGCGTTCTTGCCCTTGCCCTTCGCCTTGCGGGAGGCGCCGCCCGGCATCCCGGGCATGCCCGGGATGCCGCCGCCGGCGGCCATGCGCTTCATCATCTTTTGCGCCTCCGCGAAGCGCTCGAGCAGGCCGTTGACCTCGGACACGCTCACGCCCGAGCCGCGGGCGATGCGGGCACGGCGCGAACCGTTGATGATCTTGGGGGCCACGCGCTCGTGCGGGGTCATCGAGTGGATGATCGCCTCGACGCGGCCGATCGACGACTCGTCGAACTGCTCGAGCTGCTGCCGCATGCCCTGGGCGCCCGGCATCATCATGAGCATCTTCTTCAGCGAGCCCATCTTCTTGAGCTGCTGCATCTGGGCGAGGAAGTCGTCGAGGGTGAAGTCCTCCTGGTCCGCGAACTTGCGGGCCATCTTCTCGGCCTCGGTGCGGTCCCAGTTCTGCTCGGCCTGCTCGATCAGGGAGAGCACGTCGCCCATGTCGAGGATACGCGAGGCCATGCGGTCCGGGTGGAAGACCTCGAAGTCCTTCAGGCCCTCGCCCGTGGAGGCGAACATGATCGGCTTGCCGGTCACGTGGCGGACGGACAGCGCGGCGCCGCCGCGCGCGTCGCCGTCGAGCTTGGTGAGCACGACGCCGGTGAAGCCGACGCCCTCGTTGAACGCCTGGGCCGTGGCGACGGCGTCCTGGCCGATCATCGCGTCGATGACGAAGAGCACCTCGTCCGGGTCCACGGCGGCGCGGATGTCCGCGGCCTGCTGCATGAGCTCGGCGTCCACGCCGAGGCGGCCGGCGGTGTCGATGATGACCACGTCGTGGTACTTGGTGTTGGCCTCGGCGACGCCGTCGCGGGCCACCTGCACCGGGTCGCCCGTGGCGGCCTCGAACTCGGAGGAGACGCCGGGGTGCGGCGCGTAGACCGGGACCCCGGCGCGCTCGCCGCCGACCTGCAGCTGCTTCACGGCGTTCGGACGCTGGAGGTCGCAGGCCACGAGCAGCGGGGTGTGGCCCTGGGACTTGAGCAGGTGGGCGAGCTTGCCGGCGAGGGTCGTCTTGCCGGCGCCCTGCAGGCCCACGAGCATGATGACGGTGGTGCCCGTCTTGGCGTGCTGGATGCGCCGGGTCTCGCCGCCGAGGATGCCCACGAGCTCCTCGTTGACGATCTTCACGACCTGCTGGCCCGGGTTCAGGGCCTGGGCCACCTCGGCGCCGAGGGCGCGCTCCTTGATCTGCGCGATGAACTGGCGGACCACGGGCACGGCGACGTCGGCGTCCAGGAGGGCGCGGCGGATCTCGCGTGCGGTGGCGTCGATGTCCGCCTCGCTCAGCCGCCCCTTGCCCTTGAGGCTGCGGAAGGTGGCTGTGAGGCGGTCGGACAGGGAGTTGAACACGGCGGGGGTGATCCTTCGAAGCGGGGGCGACTGATCCGGACGCGGTCGGTCGCGGGCGCCGCGGCATCCACCGCGGCGCCCGCCAAGCCTAGCAACCGACCGGCCTCACCCGTCCGCGGCGGCTCACCGCGCCTCCGCGGGGACGGGCACCCCGCCGAAGCCGACGTCGTAGGCCGACTCGTCGTGCAGGGTCAGATCGACGCCCCGCTCCTCGTCCTCCTTGCTCACTCGCAGGCCCATGGTCCCGCGCAGGACCAGGGCGATGACCGTGGTCACCACGGCGGTGAAGACCACGGCGACGAGCACGGCCACCGTCTGGGCCACCAGGAGACCGGCGTCTCCGCCGTAGAACAGGCCCGCCCGGCCCTCGTCCGGCAGGGCGAAGAAGCCGATCAGCACGGTGCCCAGGATGCCGGCGGTGAGGTGCACGCCGACGACGTCGAGCGAATCGTCGAAGCCGAGGCGGTACTTGAGGTTGACCGCGAGCGCGCTGGCCGCACCGGAGACCAGGCCGATCACCACGGCCCCCAGGGGGCTCACATAGGCGCACGCGGGCGTGATGGCGACCAGGCCCGAGACGATCCCGGAGGCGGTGCCGATCGAGGTCGGCCGACCGCGGCGCAGCCACTCCACGAACACCCAGCCGAGCATGCCGGCGGCGCCGGCGGCGAGGGTGTCCACCCAGATCAGTCCGAGCTCGTCGACGCCGCCCGCCGCGCCCCCGTTGAACCCGAACCAGCCGAACCAGAGCAGGGCCGCGCCGAGCATGGTGAACGGGACGTTGTGCGGCCGGTGGCCGGGGTCCACGCCGAAGCCGTGGCGCTTGCCCAGCAGCAGCGCGAGCACGAGGGCGGCCACGCCGGCGCTGATGTGCACCACGAGGCCGCCGGCGAAGTCGAGGGCCTCCCCCAGGCGGGCGCCGATGGCGCCGTCCGCGGAGAGGAGCCCGCCGCCCCACACCATGTAGGCCAGCGGGGCGTAGACGACGGTGGTCCAGACGGGCACGAAGACGCACCACGTGACGAACTTGAAGCGGTCGGCCACCGCGCCGGAGATGAGGGCGACCGCGATGATCGCGAAGGTGGCGCCGTAGGCCGCGGCGACGAGCCCGCCCTCGGCCATCGTGCCGGTCAGCCCGAGGTCACCGGCGGGGTTCCCCACCACCCCGGCCCACCCGTCGCCGCCGGTCATCCCGTGGACCCACAGGACCCAGACGACGCCGACGAGGCCCATCGAGACGAAGGACATCATGATCATGTTGAGCGAGGACTTCGCGCGGGTCATGCCGCCGTAGAAGATGGCCAGTCCGGGTGTCATGAGCAGGACCATCGCCGCGCTCGTCACCATCCACACTGTCCCTGCGTCCAGGACGTTCGACTCCTCCATGGGGGTCTCCTTCGGTCCGGGCCGCGAGCCGGGGGCGAACGCCCGTCCCGCGGCGTCGCTGCCCGGCCCCGATCGGGGCCGATGGAGGGACGATACCGGAGAAGTGGGCCACGCCACACGTCGATGACGTCTCCGTGACAGAACAGGGCCCCTCCCGACGTCGTCGGGAGGGGCCCTGGACCGGGGTGCGGGACGTCAGTCGGCCAGCAGCGCGTCCACGAAGCCCTCGGCGGTGAACGGTGCGAGGTCGTCGGGGCCCTCGCCGAGGCCGATCAGCTTGACGGGCACGCCGAGCTGGCGCTGGATGGCGATCACGATGCCGCCCTTGGCGGTGCCGTCCAGCTTGGTCAGCACGATGCCGGTGACGTCCACGACCTCGGCGAACACCTTCGCCTGGGTCAGGCCGTTCTGGCCCGTGGTGGCGTCGAGGACGAGCAGGACCTCGTCCACCTCGGCCTGCTTCTCGATGACGCGCTTGATCTTGCCGAGCTCGTCCATGAGGTTGGCCTTGTTCTGCAGGCGGCCCGCGGTGTCCACGAGCACGACGTCGACGCCCTCGGCGATGCCGCGCTCCACGGCCTCGAAGGCGACGGACGCCGGGTCGGCGCCCTCCTTCTCGGAGCGGACGGTCTCGACGCCCACGCGGGCACCCCACGTGGCGAGCTGCTCGGCGGCGGCGGCGCGGAAGGTGTCCGCGGCGCCGAGCACGACGTTGCGGTCCTCCGCCACGAGCACGCGGGCGAGCTTGCCCACGGTGGTGGTCTTGCCGACGCCGTTGACGCCCACGACCATGGTCACGGCGGGGCGGTCGCCCTTGCGGGTCGCGGCGAGACGGCGGTCCATCGAGGGGTCCACCATCGCCACGAGCTCCTCGCGCAGCAGGGTGCGCACCTGCTCGGGGTCACGCGTGCCCTCGACCGTGACGCGGGCCTTGAGGCGGTCGACGAGCTCCAGGGTGGGCTCGGTGCCGAGGTCCGCCATCAGCAGCGTCTCCTCGATCTCGTCCCACACGTCGTCGTCGATGCGGTCCTGGGACAGCAGCGCCAGCAGGCCCTTGCCGAAGACGTTGTTGGACTTGAGCAGGCGGGCCCGCAGGCGGGCCAGGCGCGAGCCGGCGGCCTCGGGCCGCTCGTACTCGGGCTTCGCCGGGGCGGTCTCCACCTCCTCGACGACGGCGGGCTCCGGCTCGGCGACGACGGGCGGCGCCTCGTCGACCTCGGGGCGTTCCAGGACGGCGGTGGAGCCCGACGGGGACGCGTGCCGCGGGCTCGGGCGCGGGTCGTCCGCGTCCCGCACTCCCTGGTACGACCCCTTCGGCGGGGCGGGGCGCCGGTCCAGCAGGCCGACGAGCACGCCGCCCAGCAGCAGGGCGGCCACGACTGAGACTATGAGCACGATTTCCACGGGCCCAGTCTGTCACACGGGCCGTCACCCGCCCCGGGCCGCACACCCGGTGCCGTGCGAGGATGGCGGTCATGCCGTCGTCGTCCGCCCGCTCCTCGCGGGTCCCCCTGCCCCGTGAGATCAAGGTCCTCGTCGCCGCCGCGTTCATCATCGCGATCGGCTTCGGCATCATCGCCCCGCTGCTGCCGCAGTACGCGGCGACGTTCGACGCGTCCGCCGTCGGGGTGGCCGCCGTCGTGTCCGCGTTCGGGCTGACCCGTCTCCTGTTCGCCCCGGTCTCCGGCAAGCTGACGAACCGGCTCGGCGAGACGCCCGTGTACATGACGGGCGTGCTGATCGTGGCCGCGTCCATGTTCCTGATCGCCTTCGCGCAGACCTTCCCGCAGCTGATCCTCTTCCGCGCGATCGGCGGCATCGGCTCCACCCTGTTCACCGTGTCCGCGATGGCGTTCCTGGCCCGGAAGTCCCCGCCCACGATGCGCGGCAGGATCTCGGGCGCCTACGCGTCCGCCTTTCTGATCGGCAACATCGTGGGGCCGATCGTGGGCTCCGCCCTGGCCGTATTCGGGTACCGGGCCCCGTTCCTCATCTACGGCAGCTCCCTGGTGGTGGCGGCGGCCCTCGTGTTCTTCCTGCTCAAGGACACCCGGCTCGCGGACCGCGCCGTCCGCGACGTCCGCCCCGCCATGCCGATCCGGGAGGCCCTGGCCAACCCGTCCTACCGGGCCGCGCTGGTCTCCTTCTTCGCCAACGGCTGGGCGACGTTCGGGGTGCGCAACTCGGTGATGCCCCTGTTCGCGGCCACCGCGTTCGCCGGCACGGGGCTGCTCGGCTGGCAGGTGGACGGGGCGATGATGGCGGGTCTGGCCCTGTCCGTGTTCGCGCTCGGCAACGTCACCGCTGTGACGTTCAGCTCGCGGCTGTCCGACCGGCATGGACGCCGTCCGCTGATCCTGGCGGGCCTGCTCGTCATGGCGGCCACCACCGGGGTGATCGGCTGGATGACCTCACCGCTGTCCTTCTTGCTCGCGTGCCTGCTGGCCGGCGCCGGCACGGGCACCCTCAACGCCCCGCAGCAGGCGGCCATCGCCGACGTCGTGGGCCAGGGGCGGCGCTCCGGCGCTGTGATGTCCACCGCCCAGATGTCCGCGGACCTGGGCGCCATCTCCGGCCCGCTGCTGGCCGGCCTCGTGGTGGACACGGCCGGCTATGGGTGGGCGTTCGCGCTCACCGGCGGCGTCATCCTGCTCGGCGCGCTCGCGTGGTGGCGTGCCCCGGAGACCAATGTGCCGATCGTGCCCGGCGGTCCCCGCACCGGGTCCCTGCCGCTGGTCCGCCCGGAGGACGCCCGGGTGACCCCGCGCGAGGACGGGTGAGGCCGGGGCACGCCACGAGGCCGCCGTCCCCGCGGGGACGGCGGCCTCGTGCGTGGACGGGGGTGTCCCCGTCCGGGAGTGCGATGCTGCTCAGGCGCCGTCGAAGGCCGGCAGCCGCTCGCCCACGCCGAGCAGCTCGGCGATCGCCGAGACCGTGCGCTCGGCCGCGCGGCCGTCGCCGTAGGGGTTCACCGCCTGGGACATCGCAGTGTACGCGGCCTCGTCCGTCAGCAGGCGGGTGACCTCGGTGACCACGACCTCCTCGTCCGTGCCGATCAGGCGCACGGTGCCGGCGGTCACGGCCTCGGGACGCTCGGTGTTCTCGCGCATCACGAGGACGGGCTTGCCCAGCGACGGAGCCTCCTCCTGGACGCCACCGGAATCCGTCAGCACGACGGTGGCCACGGACAGCAGGTGGGTGAACTCGCCGTAGGCCAGGGGCTCGGTCACGAGCACGTTCTCGCGGCCCTCGATCTCGGGAAGGATCGCTTCGCGAACCACCGGGTTGCGATGCGCCGGCAGCACGAAGGTGACCTCCGGGTGGTCCGCGGCCAGGCGGGCCAGGGCGCGCCCGACGCCGCGCATCGCGTCGCCCTGGTTCTCGCGCCGGTGGGTCGTCACCAGGACGACGCGACGGCCGGACGCCTCCAGCTCGGCCAGACGCTCGTCCTCGAACGGCACCTGGTGGCTGACGGCCTCCAGCAGCGCGTCGATCACGGTGTTGCCCGTGACGTAGATATCCTCCGCGGCCACGGCCTCACGCAGCAGGTTGTCCCGGCTCACGGTGGTCGGGGGCAGGTGCAGCGCCGAGATCTGGCTGGTGATCTTGCGGTTGGCCTCCTCCGGGAACGGGGAGAGGATGTCGAAGCTGCGCAGGCCCGCCTCGGCGTGGACCACGGGGATGCCGCGGTTGAAGGCGGCGACGGCGCCCGCCGTCGAGGTCGTGGTGTCGCCCTGGACCACGACGGCGTCCGGCCGCTCCTGCTCCAGGACGGCGTCGAGCCCGTCCAGGGTGCGGGCAAACACGCCGTTGAGGGTCTGCCGGGGCTGGATGATGTTGAGGTCGTGGTCCGGGACGATGCCGAACAGCTCGTTGACCTGGTCCAGCATCTCGCGGTGTTGCCCCGTGACGGTCACCACGCACTCGAACCGCTCGTCGGCCTGCAGCGCCTTGACGATGGGGGCCACCTTGATCGCCTCCGGGCGGGTTCCGTAGATGGGCATGATTTTCTTCACGGTGTTCCTCGCTGCATCGACGACGGCTCAAAGGGGAGGAGATCAAGTCCAAGCGGCGGGACCTCCAGACGGCTTCACCATAGTCGAAGCCAACAATCCGACCCCCTCAGCAGCCGCGTTCCCGCGCCGCCGTCTCCTACACTAAGGAGGCGGTCGACGCGCCTCCCGCGCGCGGCATCGCCGTCGTGGGGCACCGTCAAGAGAAGTCCCGCATCGACGGCCGGTCCCCCACTCGGGTGGCCCACGCTCAGAAAGGCAGGCGCGAACCGATGACCACACGGCGACCAAGACGACCCTCCGAACCCGTCGCCAGCGCGTTCCGCGCCGCGGCCGTCCAGGCTTATGGTGACGCTTCGCACCTCTCACCTGTCACAGGTCGCCCTGCCCCTCGCCGCTATCTGGTGGAGCTCTGGCAACGCCGACACTTCATCTGGTGGCAGTCCCGAGGACGGCTCGTCACAGGAAACGACGACAGTCGTCTCGGGTCGGTATGGCTCATCCTTCGCCCAATGCTCGACGCGATCTTCTACTGGCTGATCTTCGGTTTGCTTTTGCGTTTCGACCACGGAATGGACAATTTCGTCGCCTTCGTCATCGTGGGTGTGTTCATGTTCCAGATGACCAGCGCCGCATTGACATCTGGCACGCGGACCATCGCGTCGAACCTGTCCTTGACCCGCGCCTTCCGGTTCCCACGCATGGCGCTGCCCTTGGCCGATCTCGTGTACGACGTGCTCCAGCGACTACCGGCGATCGCAGTGATGTTCATCCTCGTCATAGCGATCCCCCCGCATGAGACACCTGAGTGGTCCTGGCTGGTCTTCCCGGGTGTCCTGGGGCTGCACGTGATCCTAAACTTCGGCATCATGCTCCTGCTGGCGCGGCTCAGCACCCTCCTTCCGGATGTGAGCCGCATGGTGCCGTTCGTGTCCCGTCTCCTGATGTACGGCTCCGGAGTCATCTTCCCGATAACGCGTTTCACGGACAACCACCCCGCCCTCCATGCGATCATCCAACTCAACCCGTTGTATGTACTGATCACGATGTACCGTCAGGTCATCATCGAGGGGGTGACGCCGCCGGCGTCGAGCTGGGCGATGCTCGCCGCGTATGCAGTGTGCCTGACGATTGTCGGCGGCATTGTCTTCTGGCTCGGAGAGGAGTCGTACGGCCGTGACCAGTACCGCTAACCAGGACCATGCGCAGCCGCCGGAAGCGTTCGAGGGGGGGCACCTAGCTTCGTCTGGCGGCCTCAACCTGCTCGCTACGGACATCATCCTCGATTACCCCGTGAGGATCGCTCGGGACGAGAAATCTCGCGGGCTCTTTTCTCGGGGCGGTGAACTGGACGTCGTCCATGCTGTGAGGGGGGTGTCCTTGGCCGCACGGAAGGGCGAATTCATTGGACTCGTCGGACGCAATGGGTCCGGCAAGAGTGCCCTGCTCCGCGTCCTGGCAGGCGTTGAGGCGCCAACATCTGGGGAGGTCTTTGCCGCTTCTGCGCCCCAATTGATGGGTGTGGGGGCAGCGCTCATGCCCAACCTCACCGGTCTAGACAACATTCGTATCGGTCTACTCGCGATGGGCTTGACCCCAGCCGAGGTCCACGACCGAATCCCACAAGTCGCTGAGTTGGCCGACATCGGAAAATCCATTCGCATGCCCATGCGTACATACTCCTCCGGCATGCGGGCCCGCCTGCGCTTCGCGATCTCAGTAGCGTCGCAACCCGACATCATCATGATTGACGAAGCACTTGCGACCGGCGACGACGCTTTCCGGGAGCGGTCCAATCAAGCAATGCGAGACCTGATCGCCCGGTCTGGCACAGGCTTCCTCGTCAACCATTCCGCCGGAGTGATCCGAGAGATGTGCACCCGCGTCGTCTGGATGGATGAGGGCGCAATCATCGAAGACGGAGACACCCTCGATGTCATGCATCATTACAGCTATTTCATGAGCGCCCTACGCAAGCACGGGGAAGAGAAAGCGCTCGAAGTCCGGGCACGGTACGAGACGACCGAGGCAGAACGCATCGTTGCTCTCAAGGGCACCACGGGTCATTAAAAGAAGGGGACCGTCTCACACGAGAGACGGTCCCCTTCTTTCTCCGGCGCTACGTCACCGCCGACCCTCTACCACGGCCAGGATCTGGGCACCGATCTCCTCGGGCGAGAAACGCTCCCGCATGAATGCTTGGGCCCGCTCAGACTCCTCGAGGAAGAGGGCCGGGTCTGAAGAGTACCTGCGGATCCGGTCGGCCGCGTCGCGGACGCCCTCGACGACCCATCGATCGTCGTAAACGGCCTCAGCCCCCGCCCACGGGAAGATCACCGGCACACAGCCCGCTGCACCACCTTCCGCGATCGCCTGATGCGTTCCTTCGTGGTCGCTCGTGGACAAGATGATGCCTGGCTTGGCGCGGTACCACTCCGCGATGTCATAGGAGTGTCCGCCGAACCGGACGGCTTCGCGGAGCACCGCAGACGATTCAATCCGCAAATACTGCGCCTCAAAATAACTCCGCTCAGCAGTTCGCTTCATGAGCCACGCGTACTCGTGGTACTCCTTACCCATGACGTCGAGACGGTAAGTCGGGTCGTGCGACGCCAGCAGTTCGGTCACGTCGAGCGCGAGGTCCAGACGCTTCGAATGTGGCACGGAGCCAACAAGACCGAGGGCATGCGGATCCGGTGCGTTCCGAGGCGCCGCAAATCGCTCGAAGTCGAAGGTGTTGCCGATGACCACGGACCGATCCACCGGCACTCCGAAGAGCAACTGCGCCCGCCGCATGCCGACGGGTGACACGAACACGAAGGTGTCCACGGCGGACAGGTCGGCGTCCTTGAGGTAGCGAGTGCGAAGTTCCTGGGCGTGGAGGCGCACCACAAGCCGCTGGTCGTCCTGCTTGTGGTGGCTGTACCACTTCACGTTCCCGAGCGCCCACTCACAGAAGATGACATCCGCTTCGGCGAGGAGTCGGAGGCTGCGTTCCTCGTCGTGGATATCGTGCCCGTCCCACTGGTCGACGATGACACGGTGACCCGCGGCTTCGAGCTGCGCCATGATCTGCGGCAGGAACTTCAGGTCATGGCCAGCGACGAGGACGTTGAGAGGCACCGTCTGAGTCTCCCCTACGGGTGGCCCCGCCTCTCCAGACGCAACGGGCGGAAGGGGGTCTGCCTCCTCGTGGACGACCGCGGTGTCGATCGGGACAGCCGTCGAGTCCGTGTAGGTCACCTTGCCGACGTGTTCGACGACGTGCTGCCAGGCAAAGACCTCGTCATCGGCTAGGGCAGGTCGCTCCCCGAGAACAGAGCCGGCGTAGACGTCGGCGTCCACCAGTACAGTGCCCTCATCGATGTCCGCCGTCAGGGCAGCGATTCGCACGTGTGCGTCGCCCGGCGACCATTCGACGGTGCGAGTGCCCACGGCCTTCCAAGGCCCGAAATGCAGAGCGAGCGAGAAGTCCTCCACGAGGTGCTCGTCCAGAGCAGGGGCGCCCTCACGGTGGATGACGACGTTCCGGATGCCGGCCTCTTGCAGCTTTGCCGCCCTCTCCGGAGGAGCGGCGAGGACGACGGGACTGGCGGCATCAACGCCCTCGGTTGTGTCGGTCACCAGGTACAAGGCAGGACGCATGGTCTGGGCCTCGAACAACGGTACGTCTGCGGCGGCGCACTCGACTGCGATCGGCGCGGCCTGCGGACTGCGGACTCGGAACCCAGCGACGCGCATCATGTACACCAAACGGTGAGCACACGTGTGCGTCTCGTAGACGTGGCGGAACGCCTCCCAAAGGCCGGCGTGCCGACGCTGCTCAGACGACTTCCAGCCCTCCAGATAGGCCGCAGCCTCATCGGGGGTGGTCACGGTCGGGACGGTGCCCGCCAACGTCTCGTCTACGCCACGGCCCGCAGAGCTGAGTACCGTCGACCCAGACGCGGTGATCTCCACGACCCGGCGAGAGAACATGCTCGGCGAGTCCACCACCGAATTGCCGTTCAGGTGGATCGGGTGGGCCTTATAGGCCTGGCACATCTCGGGATAGCTCAGGCTTCCTCGGGCGTACCGGCGGAAACGGTCCGGCAGGCGGTACGGCGAGTTGGGATCGTTGTGCACCCGCTCGTAGATCGCCAAGCCGTGTGGGGCAGACTCATAGAACAGGAAATCCAGCCCCTGTTTACGGGTCGCATACTTGTCCCCGTAGTAGGTCCCGCCATACGCGATAGCTTCGTCTTGTGCCCGGGTGCTGGGTAGCGGGTTGTGCAACAGAGGCTGCGCCGCGAACGGGGCCGAGGCGACGGTCGTGATCTGGTTGTCCGGAAGCGCGTTGTAATCAACAATGGTGCGCGCGTCCGTCGTGAACACGTAGTCGCACAGGGCTGCGGTGCGTTTGAACCGATTGAAATGGACCGGATCCTCCTTGTTCCAGAACATCACGGGGATTTCGTGAAGCCTGCAATGCGCGATCAGCTCGACCACCGGCGCGTGAGTCTCGTCATCGTAATACCCAATGATCCCGGTCCAGGCGCTGTCGTTGCCTCGCCAAGCGGACTCAATGAACAGCGCATCCACGCGGTGGTCTTCGAAGGTCTCGCGCCAGTCCTCAGGCCGCACACGCAAGGCGGTCAACTCGGGGACGAAGGTGTCCGTCGTGAATTCGTCGCCGATGAAGGCGACTGTGTAATCGGTGAGCGGGCGTTCTGCGTCGTCCAGTGAGGCCCGGAACTCCTCGGCCAAGGCCATTAGTGAAGCGGCGATGCGCTCGCCCGTGACTGGCCAGCGCCGATTCTCCTTGACCCAGCGTCGAGCACGAACCCCCATGGCGCGAGCAGCATCTGGGGCGGCGAGAGTTTCGCGCAGACGCTCGACGAGGCTCGCCAGGTCGTCCTTCTGGAAACTGACCGCAGTGTCTCCATCAGGCCCGCAGAACACCTTGTGCGGCGAGACATCGGAGAGGACCACCGCCCCGCCGACCGCCATCGCCTCCAGCGGCTTCAATGGCGAAACGAGCTCGGTCACCGGCAAGGACTTCCGGGCCAGGGGGAACACATCGATGCTCGAGAGGTACGCTGGCATGTCTGCGTTCGGAACGTTCGTGACGAACCGCGTCTCAGGATCAAGACCGCGTGTTGCGATCCTCGCCTTCAACGTATCGAGATATGCGCCCCCGCCGATGATGAGGAAGTTGAACCGGACTCCCTCTGCCTTGAGTGTCGCGAGCGCGTCGGTGACGAGATCGAGGCCTTCGTAATCGGTGACGCTGCCCGCGAAACCCACGACCGGAGCCTCCGTATCGGTGAATCCCAGGCCGCGCAAGAGCGCGTGATCCTTGCCAAGAGGGGCGAACACCTCTGGGTCAACGCAGTTGGGCGCGACGGTGACCTTGTCCGCATCGATGCCGCGGGCAGCAAGGTCTTCACGCATCTCATCCGTGATGACGACCACTCGGTCGGCTTCGCGGGCGACGAGGTCTTCATAGCGGCGGTCAAGCCGATACTGGTCCGACTGCTCCCAGCCCGGCCGGACGGATGCCGCAGACACTTCCCAGAATCCGCGCATCTCATACACGAACGGCACCCCGAGCCGACGGGCTGCGATCAGGGCGGGCAGAGCGGACAGATAGTTCGAGGCGGCCAGGATGAACTCGGGCTTCTCGATCATGGCTTCGCGGACGTACGCATCGGCAGCCACCTGGAAGAAGACGTCGAGATCGCCCTCCCATGCAGGGAGACCAGGGTTGTGCACGTGGCGTACGCCGTCGATCTCCGACACATCACGACGCTGCTCGACAGGCACTCGCCGCCCGGGGACGACCGACTTCTTGTCCCAAGGCTTGCCTGGCAGGGGTGCTACGACCACGTCCAGCCCTTGGGCCACGAGCCCTGCGGCGACGCCCTTGGTCCGGGACGTGTAGCCATTGGTCACAGACACGGGTGACATGCCCACGGCGTAGAGCACCCGGCCTCGCACGGGGAGGTAATTGCAGGTGCGGTGACGTGCGGGAAGCGGGTAATCCGCTTCAAGAAGGCGGTTGAGAGAGTCGACGCGACGAACGAAGTTCTCTTCAGAGTGGGTCAGGCCCGACTTTCCACGAAGCTGATCCAGCACCTCCCGCGCGCCACTGAGGTCCCCGCGTTCCTGGATGAGTTTGCGCGCCAGCGGCAAGCCCGCGGCGACGGTCCTCCGGCGGGCGAAAGCGGACTGGAGCGAGTCGAGCGACTCTTGCGTCGATATTCGACGCCCCGTGACGGGCCGCGTACCCCCGCGGCCGGCCACAGCGGAAGACCCCATGCGTGCAGCACGGGCGGTGCGGGTGATCTTTGCGTTGAGACGGCGGTGATACATGAGCATTACGAACACCGCAGCGCACAACATCCAGAACAGCGCGACGATGAGGATCGCGTGGTCCACCAGGAAGGCGAGTACCGAACCCACGACAGCGAGCAGAATAAAAAGCCCCATGACGAGTTGCTGGCGTCGTGAGAAGCGAAGGAAGAGTTGGATCATGGGTGCGATTCCTCGGGTGCTGTAATCGGCGAGGCAGGTCTGGCGTCTCTGCGACGAGCAGTCAGGTGACGAGCCGGGGCGGGAAGTCGATGACGGACGTGACGATGTCATCGCGCGTATAACGTGCTACCCATCCGAGTTCCTTCTCGATGAGCGAGACGTTGGCTGTCAAGGCCCCCGGGTCACCCGGGCGGCGGGGCTGGATGTCGTAATCAAGATCCACGCCGGGGCGGCGGCGGAAGGCATCTACGACTTCTAGAACGCTGCTTCCGCTTCCGGTGCCCACGTTGTAGATCCGGGTCGCTGGGTCGGTGCTGCCCAGGACCGCCGGCAGGGCCGCCAGGTGCGCCTCGGCCAGGTCGACGACGTGGACGTAATCGCGTACACATGTGCCGTCGACGGTGGGGTAATCGTCGCCGAAGACCGAGAGACGCTGGCCGCGAGTGATGACATCACGGATCGCCGGCATGAGGTTCGTCGTCGTGGTATCGGCCAGAATGGCGTCTTCCGCGCCGGCGACATTGAAGTAGCGCAATGCCACCGCCCGGAGACCCCAGGCGCGGGAAGCGTTCGCGAGAGCTAGCTCACTCACGAGCTTGGACTGGCCATACGGATTGATCGGCACCGTCGGGGTGTCCTCGAACACGATCGACGAGTCCGGCTCACCATAGACCGCTGCCGACGAGGAGAAGATCATCGATGCGGCTCCCGCAGCTCTCATGGCAGCCAGCACGTTTACAGTTGCACCGACGTTCGACCGAAAATAATCCTCCGGCTGCACTACGGAGTCCGCGACGACCTTCTTCGCGGCGAAGTGAACGACGACGTCAATCGACTCTTCTTTAAGGAGAGTGGTCAGCGCAGCTACGGCCGCGTCGCTCGCAAGGTCGATCGTGTACACGGGGACATCGGCCGGAACGCGCTGTCTGAGGCCTGTCGAGAAATCGTCAACGACGACGATGTCGGCCCGGCCCTGTTGCCGTGCTACGGAGACGAAGTGAGACCCGATGTATCCGGCGCCGCCGGTCACGAGCAGGCGCATGTTGTCCTCCTTGGTCGTGGTACTGCCCGTCTGGGACATACGGGGCGGGGCAGCCGTCACCGACCGCCCCGCCACAGGTGCCGAGTTCGTGTCAGCGCCACTGGCCGCGCGTGTCGATGACCTTCTTGCCCTCGGTGGTGGCACCGAGGCTGGCGAACGCGTCGTGGTCCACCAGTAGCAGGACGACGTCCGCCTCCCGAATGCCGTCCTCGGCCGGGACCAGCTCCACGTTGTCATGGCCGGCCAGCGCAGCGGGCAGCTCCTCCACGTGCGGCTCCACGACGAGGATGCGCGAACCGGTGAACTGCTGCGCCACCTCGGTCGCGATGTTCAGGGCTGGCGATTCACGCAGATCGTCGATGTTCGGCTTGAATGCCAGACCGAGGACGGCCACCACGGGAGCACGGCCGGTGGCCTGCTGCACGTCGAACGCGGCGGCCTTGGCCTGGTCCACGACCCACTTCGGCTTACCGTCGTTGATCTCGCGGGCCGCACGGATGATGCGGGCCGTCTGCGGTGCGGCGTCGACGATGAACCACGGGTCCACAGCGATGCAGTGGCCGCCCACGCCGGGGCCCGGCTGGAGGATGTTGACACGGGGGTGGTGGTTGGCAAGCTCGATGAGCTCCCACACGTCGATCCCCAGGTCGGAGCAGATCAAGGACAGCTCGTTCGCGAAGGCGATGTTCACGTCACGGAACGAGTTCTCGACCAGCTTGGCCATCTCCGCGGTGACGCAGTCCGTCACGAGGATCTCCCCCTGACAGAACGCCTCATACAGCTGCTTGGCGCGCTGCGCGGCCTCCGGCGTGGACCCGCCCACGATGCGGTCGTTCGTGACGAGCTCGATCATGACCCGGCCGGGCAGCACCCGCTCCGGGCAGTGGGCGAAGTCCAGGGTGACGCCGTCCAGGTCCGGCCGTGCCTCGCGGATGACGGCGGCCATGTGCTCGGTGGCGCCGGGGGGCGAGGTGGACTCCAGGATCACGAGCTCGCCGCCGCGCAGCTGCGGGGCGAGACCGCGGGCCGCAGCCTCGATGTAGCCGAGGTCCGGCGAATGGCCGTCCTTGAAGGGCGTCGGGACCGCGACGATGTACGCGTCGGCCTGCGGCGTCTTCAGGGACGCGGACAGTCGACCGGCCTTGACGTTGCGCTCCACGAAGTCCGCCAGGTCCGGCTCCACGAAGGGCACGGTGCCCGCGTTGACCGCGTCCACGGTGCGCTGGCTGACGTCCACGCCGTGCACACGCACGCCGTTCTCGGCCAGGATGGCAGCTGTCGGCAGCCCGATGTAGCCCAGGCCGATCACGGCCACGTCCTTGATCTGCGTCGTCATCTAGAGGTCCTCGTTCGTCTAAGCGGTGGCAAGGGCAGAATCCGGCGCGGGCCAGACTCCCCGTGATGCTCTGTCGAGTATAGGGATCAGTTCAGGCAGACGGCGCCGTCACGCCCAGGCGCCGGTAGAGGGCGTCATAGCGCCGGGCGTTCGCCGCCCAGGTCCGATGCCCGAGCACCCACTCCCGCGCCCTGGCTCCGAGGCCGCGGGCCGCGGCGGGGTCGTCGAGTAGCGCCGCCAGGGCGGCGGCCCACGCCTCCGGTTCCTCCGCCGGCAGCACCCGTCCGGTCACGCCGTCCTCGACGATCTCGCTCAGCGCGGGCAGGTCCGAGACGAGGACGGGCCGGGACGTGGCCATGGCCTCCAGCGGCTTCATGGGCGTCACCGCCCGGGTCACACCCGTGTCCTTGCGAGGCACGCAGAAGACGTCGAGGGCCTGGTGCCACACGGGAGCCAGGGAACGGTCCACCCGTCCCGGCGCGAGCAGCCGATCCTCGATCCCCAGGTCGGCCGCAAGCCGGCGCAGGGCCGGCAGGGCAACGCCGTCCCCCACCACGGCCAGCCGCAGGCGCGGCCTCTCGTCGACAAGCGCGGCGACGGCACGCACAAGGTCGTCGAGTCCCTCGTACGGCACCACGGAGGAGACGGTGCCGACGATCTCGTCGTCCATGGACAGCCCGAGACGGCGGCGAGCATCCTCGCGTGGGGCGGGCTCCTCCAGGAAGGCGCCCCCCACCCCGTTAGGGCTGAGCACGACGGCGTCCCGGTCCATGCCGGCCGCGGCGATGCGGCGGGCCATCTGCTCACCGAGCGTCACGACGCCGTCGGCAGAACGCACGGCGTCGTCCTCGCGGGCCGTGAACAGGGCGTAGCGCTCGGAGCGCAGCGCCTCGGGTCCGCGCGTCGAGGCCCAGGTGTCCGCCAGCTGCCCGCGCACCTCGTACACCCACGGGACGCCCACGGCCTCCGCGACCGCGCGGGTCACCACGGCGTTGACCCAGTGGGTGGTGGTGTGCAGGACCGCCGGGCGGCGCTCGAGGACCAGATCGAGGAGCATCCGCGCGTGCTGAGCCAGCCGTCCGTCGAATCCCCGGGCCAGGCTCGAGGGCAGGAGGCGGTGGTACACGATGCCGTCCACCATGTCGCGTCGGGCGGCGGTGAGCACGCCGGTCTGGACCGGCCAACCGAGCCGGGTGACGGCCTCTACGTGCCAGCCCTCGTCCCGCAGCGCGCACGCGAGGCTGTGGCTGCGTTGCGCGTATCCGGAACCGGTGTGCGGCAGGGAGTTGGTCAGGACGAACAGTGCCGAGCCCGGGCGGGGCCGATATCCAACGGCCCGGTCCCGGTCTGTCCGCGGCAACGGCAGGGCGCCCCCGCGCAGAGCACGCACCTCGGAGGCGAACCGGGCTCGCACGACACCGTCCCGGCCGGTGCCGCCGAGCAGGGAGATGGCCGCCTCGACGTCACCGCGGTGCCAGGCCACGCGGGCCCTTGCGGCGGCCAAGCCCGGCGTGTCGACGGGCACGGCGTCGAGGACGGCTTGGGCCCGGTCAGGCTCCTGCGCGGCCGTGAGCACGTCCGCCAGTCGCACCCGATCTGGCGCGCCGGCGGACGGCAGGACCGCCTCGACGTGCTCGAGGAGGTCCACGTGCCGGCCGGCGGCCGCGAGACCCACGGCGCCTAAGACCACGCCGGGGCGTGCGGGCAGGGACTCTGCCAGGCGCCCCAGGCCCACGCGTGCCGCGAGCGGCAGGCGACGGCTGATCTGCAGGCCCAGGACCGCCGGGTCGTCCCGCAGGTGGTCGACCACCGTCCGCAGGACGAGTGGCGCGTGGCCGAGTGCGCGGACGGAATCGAGGAGGATGGAGGTCATGCGTGTCTCCTGTAGTCGGGGACGAGCTGCCCCAGCAGCCGGACGTAACGACGGGCGACGCTCGGCAGGTCCGCGTGCCGTCGGACCCACGGGCGGCCGCCCTCCCCCACGTCAGTGCGAGCCGGATCGTCGGCGAGCGCGGTCAGATGCGCGACGAGGTCAGCTACCCGTGGGCCGATGACGTCGGCTCCCCCGGCGTCCTCGAGGGTGCGGGCCGCCTCGCCGGTGACCATCCCGGTGACGTGCCGGCCGACGGCGAGCACCTCGTAGGTCTTCGACGGCACCGTGTGGCGGAAGCTGGGCCAGTCGGGCCGCAGCGCCACGACGAGTGTGTCCGCCCAGGCGTACTGGGCCGCCGCATCCTCGCCGTAGCAGGCAGGAAGGATCTCGGCCGGGGAGCCGAGCTCCGCGTTACGCGCCTCGAGCTCGCCGCGCCGAGTGCCGGCGCCGACGAGTCGGACCCGCACCCCTGGCCGGCTCTGGCGGAGTTCGGCCGCCGCCTCCACGAGCCGTTCG
This sequence comes from Micrococcus sp. R8502A1, assembly GCF_006704135.1. Taxonomy (NCBI): domain Bacteria; kingdom Bacillati; phylum Actinomycetota; class Actinomycetes; order Micrococcales; family Micrococcaceae; genus Micrococcus; species Micrococcus sp. R8502A1. The sequence continues at coordinate 5,143 of NZ_VIGS01000010.1, read as the reverse complement.
AGCCCCTGGCTCTCACCCATGTTGCCGAGGTAGAGGACGTGCAGGTCCCCGGGCTCGCGCCTCCGAGCAGGTGCCCACGCCAGGCCTGCGAGTTCGACGCCGTTGCACAAGGTCTCGGCACGCTCGACCCCCCGCCCGCGCAGCGTCTCCGCGAAGCCGTCCGTGACGGTCACCACGAGTCGGGCCGCGCGCTGGCCGCCGGTCACGACACGCTCCATCGCGGCGCCCAGCAGGCCCTGGTGGACCCCGGCCTCGTGGGCGAGATCCGGCCAGGCGTCGCGCATCTCCAGCACCAGGGGACGACGCCAGAGGCGGGAGAGCACGACGCCGGGCACCACCACGGGCAGCGCGGGCACGGTGGCCACCACCACGTCCGGGCGTCGGGTGGCCATCCCGCGGGGGACGGCGAGCAGGGAGTGCACCACCGCCTCGGCGAAGCGGCCGTTGCGCCCGGCCTCCCCCAGAGGCAGGCGAGGCGTGGGCAGGACACGTTCGCCGTCGGGGCCGGCGAAGGGGCGCACACCCCCGGGCGCGACGACGTCGACGTCCCAGCCCGCCGACCGCAGCGCCGCCACGACCGCGCCCCAGCGACGCGCGGGCGGGGTGCGCTCGGGCCGGTAGGAGTGAGAGACCAGCAGGAGGCGGGGGCGGCGCGGCTCAGTCGTCACAGGGGTCCTCCCCGAGGGCGGGTGCGGGCGTGGTGCCGGTCAGCAGGGTCAGCACGGGGGCGGGCCCGCCGGCGGCCTGGGCCTTCTTCTCCTTCTTGGGCTCGTGCTCGTCGACATAGCGCTGGACGTCGTCATCGGCGAGGGCGGAGCGCAGGTCCGCCAGCTTGTCCTCGTCGAGCTCGACGATGGCGTCGCCGTTCGGCCCCTCGGCGAAGCCCTTGCGGGGCACCGTGAACATCTCGACGTCCTCGCCGCGCACGTCGCGCAGCTGCCACGCGAGCGAGGCGATCACTCCGGACGTGAGCCCCTCGTCCACACCGAGGTGGTCGGAGAACGTGGCGACGACCTCGGTGGTGCGGGCGGGATTGCCCAGGATCTGCGGGCTGAGGAAGCGGTCCATCGCCCCGGCCAGGTAGCGCTGCTGGTTCTTCACGCGGGTGACGTCGCCGTCGTCGAAGGCGTGCCGTTCGCGCACGTAGCGCAGGGCGGCGGTGTCCTGCAGCAGGATGTGCCCGCGCGGGTAGTACGAGGGGTTGGCCTGACCGGAGGAGAAGGCCTGCGGGTTGCAGACCTCGACGCCGCCCAGCGCGTTCGTCACGCCCCGGAAGCCCTGGAAGTCGACCTCCAGGACGTGGTGGATCGGCACTCCCAGCAGCAGCTCCACCGTGTCCACGGCGAGGGCGTAGCCGCCCGTGTCGAAGGCCGAGTTGATCTTCGCCTCGCCGTGGCCGGGCACGGTGACCCACGAGTCCCGCAGCACGGACATGACGTAGACCTGGCGTCGGTCCGCGGGGATGTGCACGAGCATCATGGTGTCCGAGCGCTGGCCCATGTCCTGCTCGCCCTCGCCCTCGCGGGAGTCGGAGCCCAGGACGAGCACGTTCAGCGGGCCGTCCCCGGCCGCCTGCTCGAGCGCCCCCACGTCCACCGTCTGCCGGTGGTCGTCGAAGGTGCGCCCGAGCGAGCCCGCGTACCAGGCGCCCAGGCCGAGCAGCGCCGCGAGCAGGACCGCGAGCACGCCGACGACCCACGGCCAGCGCCGGCGGCGCCGCGCGACCGGCGGGGCGTCGTCGCGCGGGGACTCGGGACGCGGCAGGGGCTCGGGCGTCCAGGACGCGGCCGGGGGGTGGCTCACTCGGGTCTCCTGCTCGAGGTCGGGGGTCAGGCCAGTCTACGGACGCCTCGTCAGGCGTCGGCCGCCGCGGCCCGGCGACGGCGCGGCGTGGGCTGGCAGCGTGGGCACAGGTGGCTCGCACGGTTCATGAACGGCTCGCGGACGATGCGGGAGTCGATCCCCTCGGCGGCGCAGCGGCGACACGGCTGCCCGGTGCGGCCGTAGGCCGCCAGGGAGCGGGCGAAGTAGCCCGATCGCCCGTCCACGTTGACGTAGAGCGCGTCGAAGCTCGTGCCCCCCACCTCCAGGGCCCGGCGCATCACGTCCTGGACGGCCGCCAGGAGGCGCAGCGTGTCCGCCCGGCGCATGCGCTCGGTCGGGCGCTCGGGGTGCAGCCCGGCGCCCCACAGGGCCTCGTCCGCGTAGATGTTGCCGATCCCGGAGACCAGCGACTGGTCCAGCAGCGCGCGCTTGAGGGTGGAGCGGCGCCGCGCCAGGCGCGCGTGCACGGCCGCGGGGTCGAACAGGGGGTGCAGCGGGTCCAGGGCGATGTGGGCGGCGGTGGTCGGGATCCGCTCGCCGCCGGCGGCGTCGTCGGGCCGCAGCGCGTCGAGCCACCAGCCGCCGAAGATCCGCTGGTCCACGAACCGCAGCTCGCGGGCGGAGCCGTCCGCCGCGGTGACGGGCAGGCGCAGGCGCAGGTGTCGCTGGTCGGCAGCCCCCGGCTCGTCCACGAGGATCTGCCCGCTCATCCCCAGGTGCACGACGACGGCGTCGTCGCCCTCGGCCAGGGGCAGCCAGAGGAACTTGCCGCGGCGAGCCGGCTCGGCCAGCCGGGCGCCGCGCAGCCGCTCCCGGAGGGCGTCCGCACCGCCGGGGCTGCGACGCAGCGAGCGGGGGTCGAGGACCTCGAGCTCCGCGGCGACGGCGTCCGTGGCCCACCGGGCCAGGCCGCGCCGGACGACCTCGGCCTCGGGCAGCTCCGGCACGGGCTCAGCGCCCCGCGGCCGGCAGATCCGCCTCGAGGGCGGGCCACGAGGCGGCCGCGGCGTCCCGCTCGGCCTGCTTCTTGGAGCTGGCGACGGCGGAGCCGTACTCGCGCTCGCCGACGACGAGGGTGGCCCGGTAGCGGGGGTCGTGCGCGGGGCCCTGACCCTCGATCGCGTAGCGGACGGCGCCGAGACCGTGGCGGCTGGCGGCCTCGGCCACGACCGTCTTCCAGTCGGTGCTCTCGCGCAGCAGGTCCGGCTCGTCCAGCAGCGGCACCACGTGGCGGTGCACGAGTGCGGCCGCGGCCACGGCCCCGTGGTCCACGTAGACGGCGCCGATGAGCGCCTCGAGGGTGTCGGCGAGGATCGAGTCCTTGTCCGCCCCGCCGGTGCGGCGCTCCCCCGTGCCCAGGCGCACGAACGGGCCGATGCCGATCCGGCGCGCCACCTTCGCCAGGGCACGCGTGGACACGACGGCGGCCCGGCGGCGGGCGAGGTCGCCCTCGGCCAGGTCCGGGTACACCGTGAAGATGTGGTCGGTGACCACGTAGCCCAGCACCGAGTCCCCGAGGAACTCGAGGCGCTCGTTGGTGGGCAGCCCGCCCTGCTCATAGGCGAACGAGCGGTGCGTCAGAGCACGTTCGAGCGTCCCGGCGGTGATGTGCACGCCGAGACGCTCGAACAGCTCTTCTGGCTCGGGCGCGGGCTCAGGCCCGCGGCGAGCCGTTGGGGACGCCATCTCAGGCGTCGGCGACCTTGCGGCCCTTGTACTCGAAGAACAGGGGGGTGCCGGCGGCGTCGGTCTTCAGCTCGGCCTGGTGGGGCAGGCGGTACGAGACGCGACCGTTCTCGACGGACTTCACCAGGGCGGGCGCGGTGGCCTTCCACTGCGACCGGCGGGCACGGGTGTTGGCACGGGACATCTTCCGCTTCGGGACTGCCACGACTATCTCTCTTCTGTCTCGGTGATGGAGGTCTCTGAGGTGCCCGCGAGGTGGGCCAGGGCGGCCCAGCGCGGGTCCACGCGCTCGTGGGCGTGCCCCTCGGGCGCGTCCTCGAGGCGGATGCCGCAGTCGGCGCACAGGCCCTCGCAGTCCGGCCGGCACAGCGGCTGGAACGGAAGGGCGATGACCACGGCGTCCCGGAACACGGGTTCCAGGTCCACGGTCTCGCGCACCACGAGCGGCTGCTCGCCGGCGTCGTCCTCGGACGTGCCGGTGAGGTACAGCTCCTGCAGGTCCACGGTGATCCCCTCGTGCAGCGGGCGCAGGCAACGGCCGCACTCGCCCTTCAGGGTCGCGTCCGCGGTGCCGGTGACGAGGACTCCCTCGTGCACCGACTCCAGACGCAGGTCCAGTTCGACGGGGTCCCCCTCGGGGATCCCCAACAGCGGCGTGGAGACGCCCGCGGGGGCGGGCCACTCGGCCGTCAGCTCGCGCTGGACTCCGGCCCCGCGCGTCAGATCGCGCACGGGGATCACCCACGGCGAGTCGGCGCCGTGGCGCTGGATGCTGTCCATGGTCGCTCCTCTCGGCGGGTGGGACGGCGGGGGTACACGGCCCGTCCGCACGCCCTCTGCGGGGGTGCGATGCGGCCTGGACACGGGTCCAGCCACGACGGACCGACAGCCCATCCTACCGGGTGGGTCCGCCTCGGCCAAAGCCGGCCGCGGCCCGCGCGTCGCCGGCCCGGCTCAGAGCCCGGCGGTGAACTCCCGGAGCCAGGCCCGCAGGTCGGCCCCGAGGTCCTCGTGTCGCGTCCCGAACTCGATGACCGCCTGCAGGTAGCCGAGCTTGTCCCCCGTGTCGTAGCGGCGGCCGTCGAAGATGACGGCGTGCACGCCGCGGCCCTCGCCCTCCTCCGTGGCCAGCCTCTGCAGCGCATCGGTGAGCTGGATCTCCCCGCCGCGGCCGGGCGGGGTCTCGTCCAGCACGTCGAACACCTGCGGGGCCAGCACATAGCGGCCGATGATCGCGAGGGTGGAGGGGGCGTCCTCGCGGGCCGGCTTCTCCACGAGGTCGGTGACGCGGACGACGTCGTCGCCCTCCCCCGGCACGGCCTGCACCGCGGCCACGCCGTAGGCCGAGACGGCCTCCTCCGGGACCTCCATGAGGGCGATCACGGAGCCGCCGAGGCGCTGCTGCACGTCGATCATGCGCTCGAGCAGCGCCTCGCCGTCGCCGATGATGTCATCGCCCAGCAGGACCGCGAACGGCTCCTCGCCGACGTGGCGGCGAGCGCAGTTCACCGCGTGGCCGAGCCCGAGGGCCTCGCCCTGGCGGACGTAGTGGATGTCCCCCACCAGGTCCGACTCGTGGATCTGCGCGAGCCGCGTGGCGTCACCCTTGCGCTCCAACGCGGCCTCCAGCGCG
>NZ_VIGS01000105.1:0-986 GCF_006704135.1 Micrococcus sp. R8502A1 | reverse complement strand
CTCTGAGGTATACGGGCGGGCGTAGAGGACCTCATCGACCATCAGCCGGTTGTACCGTTCGACCTTCCCGTTATGGCGCGGGGTGTATGGGCGGATCCGGTGGTGCCGGCCCCCGAGCGAGACCACCTTCGCGGTGAAGTCCGCAGCCCGATAGTTGTTCCCGTTGTCCGTGACCACCCGGTCCACGGTGATGCCGTGGGCGGCGAAGAACGCCCGCGCCCGGCAGAAGAACCCGATCGTGGTCACCGTCCGCTCATCCTCCAACGCCTCGGTGTAGGCCAGGCGGGTGAACCCGTCGATCGCCGAGTGCAGGTAGGTGTAGCCGACCCGTCGGCCAGGCCCGCGCTTGGCTGCTCGCGCGTTCTCGGAGTCCCGGCCGTGAGCACGCCAGCCGCCCCCGTCAGGGATGCGCCCGATCTTCTTCACGTCCAGGTGCACCATGTGCCCCGGGCCGCGGGCGGTGATCTTCTGCGGTCGTTGGCGCAGGTCCTCACCCGTGGGCGCGAGGTCTGGCAACCGGGAGATGCCCAGCCGGTGCAGCCACCTGCCCACCGTTCGGAGGCACACCCGGTGGCCTTCAGAGACGAGGTGGTGATGGATGCGGCGGGCTGACCACTTCTCCCTGCGACGCAGGGTCTGGATCTGGGCCACCACCTCGGGGTCGAGCTGGGCGGGAGAGCGTCGTGGCCGGCAGGAGCGGTCTTGCAGTCCTGCCTCGCCCTCGGCGCGGTAGCGGGCCACCCAGGTGGCCACCGTGGGGCGGCTGACGCGGAACTCGGCGGCGACATGGGCTTGGGGGATCCCGTCGTGCAGGTGGCGGTGGACCATCCTGAGACGGCCGGTGGGGGTCAGGGGTGCGTTAGCGTGGGTCATGAGCGGGCTCTTTCCAGCGGATGGGTTGTTGAGGAACTTCCATCCTGCCGGGCGGGGCCCGCTCGTCTCATCTCAGCCCGGGCCTCGTGCCAAGAACCTCATGACCCACAACA
>NZ_VIGS01000104.1:0-1068 GCF_006704135.1 Micrococcus sp. R8502A1 | reverse complement strand
GCGCTGTATAGTTCAGTCCATGCTGACTATTGCTTCGCGTCTCGACGTGATGAACCGCCTGGGTCGTGCACTGGCCGACCCCACTCGATCCCGGATCATCTTGACCCTGCTCGACCATCCCGCTTACCCGGCGGAACTGGCCCGAGATCTGGACCTGACACGCCCGAACGTGTCCAACCACCTGGCATGCCTGCGCGATTGCGGGATCGTCGTCTCCGAGCCCGAGGGTCGTCGGACACGATATGAGATCGCCGATGCGCACCTGGCGCAGGCGCTGACGGCACTGGTCAATGCCACCCTGGCAGTGGACGAAGACGCCCCGTGCATCGATCCCGCCTGCTCGCTTCCCGGATGCGACGCAGCTGGGGAGGGCGCATGATCCTCACCTCGGTCTTGCAGGCGATGGGCCTGTTCGCAGCGACCAACATCGACGACATCATCGTGCTCTCCCTCTTCTTCGCGCGAGGGGCAGGCCAGCGCGGCACTACCGCCCGCATTCTGGCCGGCCAGTACCTCGGATTCGCCGGCATCCTCGGTGCCGCGGTCCTGGTGACCATCGGCGCCGGAGCATTCCTGCCCCCGGCAGCCATCCCGTACTTCGGCCTCATCCCTCTGGGCCTCGGCCTCTGGGCCGCATGGCAGGCCTGGCGCGGAGACGATGACGACGATGACGACGAGGCCAAGGTTGCCGGCAAGAAGGTCGGCGTGTGGACAGTCGCAGGCGTCACCCTTGCCAACGGCGGCGACAACATCGGCGTCTACACCCCTGTCTTCCTCAGCGTGGAACCTCTCGCAGTAGTCGCCTACTGCATCGTCTTCCTCGCGCTCGTCGCGGTCCTGGTGGCCCTGGCAAAGTTCGTCGCCACCCGCCCCCCGATCGCCGAAGTGCTCGAACGCTGGGAGAACATCCTCTTCCCCATCGTTCTCATCGGCCTCGGCATCGTGATCCTCGTCAGCGGCGGAGCCTTCGGACTCTGACGTAGCGGCAGCGATCCAAACGGCCCCGACCGGGCGCACCCCTCTCGGTTCAGACCGCGACACCTACCTGCAGCCAGTCCTGCGTGATCG
>NZ_VIGS01000103.1:0-1209 GCF_006704135.1 Micrococcus sp. R8502A1 | reverse complement strand
CCACGGTCTCCCCCGTCGGACGGACCCCACCGGAACCGTCCAACTCCATCCGGCGCATCCGCAGGCCGTCCACCCGGCCGTCGCCGTCCTCGTCCAGGAACTCCTCCGGGGCCTGCAGGAAATGCAGATGCAGCCGACGCGAGGCACTCTGCTGACGGTCCTCCTGCTCCATCAGCCAGTTCGTCAGCGTGCCCACCATGGTGCGGACCTGGTTGTTCTCCTCGATCGCCTTCTCCGAGGCCTCATCGAAGTCGAAGTCCTCCTCGTACAGCACGATGTCCACATCCCGGGAATGCGCCAGCTCCCGCAGCTCCAACGGGGTGAACTTCACCTGCGCCGGCCCACGGCGGCCGAACACGTGCACATCCGTGACCGGGGAGGCGGCCAGGTCCCGGTACACGTTGTCCGGGATCTCGGTGGGCAACAGGTCCTCAGCATGCTTGGACAGGATCCGGGCCACATCCAGGGCCACGTTCCCGTTGCCGATCACCGCCACCTGCGTGGCCTCCAACGGCCAGTGCCGCGGCACATCCGGGTGCCCGTCGTACCAGGACGCGAAATCCGCGCCACCGAACGAGCCGGCCAACTCCACCCCGGGCACGTCCAGGACAGCGTCCCGCACCGCCCCGGTGGAGAACACGATCGCGTCGTAATGCCGACGCAGATCCGCCAGGCTCAGATCCGTGCCGTAGTCCACGTTCCCCAGGAAACGGATGTCCCCGCGGTCCATGACCTTGTGCAGCGCGGTGACGATGCCCTTGATGCGCGGATGGTCCGGGGCCACCCCGTAACGGATCAGACCGAACGGGGCCGGGTAGCGGTCGAACAGGTCGATGCTGACCCGGAAGTCCAGCTCCTCCTTGGTCAGGATGTCCGCCGTGTACACCCCGGCGGGTCCGGCACCGATGATGGCGATGCGCAACGGGCGGTCAGGGCGAACGGTCACGGCGGGTGGGTCCTTTTCGACGACGGCGGGGCACGCCGGCGGAGCGCGGGGCGAGGCCCGGCGCCGGCGCGCGGGATCGACCCCCCAGTCTACCGCCGTGACCGGGAGGAACCTGGGTGAGAGTGCTCACCCGGACCGTACAGTGGTCCGCTTTCCAAACCTGACGCGCCCAACAACCGCATAAAAGGCGAACTCCAGGGCGCCGGGGGCGTTATAAAAATACAGGCGCAGCACAAGCTGTATCTAACAAACATTTGACGGCG
>NZ_VIGS01000102.1:0-1303 GCF_006704135.1 Micrococcus sp. R8502A1 | reverse complement strand
CGCGCCATAACGGGAAGGTCGAACGGTACAACCGGCTGATGGTCGATGAGGTCCTCTACGCCCGCCCGTATACCTCAGAGACAGCTCGGCGTGAGGCGCTGGCCGTGTGGGTGAACCACTACAACTATCATCGGCCTCATACCTCCTGCGGGGACGCCCCTCCGGCCTCGTTGGCCCCGGCCCGAGTCAACAACGTCATGACCTCTTACATCTAACCGAGAGCGTCTGACCAGAGAGCATCGGGACGACTTGGAAGCGGCCTTCTCAGACATCATGCTGCTGGGCGGCAAGGAAGAGATCGATGCGGCTTCGAAGTTCATGGTCCAGTTTGAGGAGACCACGGAAGGCTCGCTAGGACCCGTGATTTTCGCTCTGCGCAAGAGCCTCCGAAACGAAATTGGGCTGAATGACGTCCCGATGCCGCGCCCTTACAATTTGCGGCTCCACCTGAATGACGACTGAGGCCGCAGGTCTACCCGGCCACGCCTTGTGCCCGCCGCCCGGGGCGCCGACTTTCAGGCCACTCCTGACGGGGTGGCATAGGGCCCTGGCCGCTTCATCGCGCCGCTCATAAGGCTGCGACTCACCCCCGCTTCGCGGGCCACTCGCGAGAGCGGAACGCCTGCGGCCACCCGCTGGGGGGCCTCCTCCACCTGATCGAAGAGAGGCTGCGGCTTGGGCCTCGATAGACACCTTTGCCTCCGTCTGGGCGATGCCATCGGCCTGCCACTCCCGAATCAGCGAGCGCTCGAACTCCGCGACCGCTCCCAGTACGCCGAGAGGGAAGCGGCTCATGGAGGACGCGGAGCCCAGCTCGAAGGTCTGCCCCTCTTTGAGAAAGCGGACGGTCACCCCCCCCCGGCCAGTTAAGCCGTCTACCAGCGCCAACAGGTCGGGGACTGACCGTGCGAGCCGATCCATCAAGGCAACCGCGACCTCGTCCCCCTCCCGCACGTGCGCGAGTAGGGCGTCCAGACAGGGGCGGTTGGTGCTGCCACCCGATCGGTGGCACACGCGATGCCCACACCGAGGTGCTCGGCGCTTGCGAGGATCGCTCCCGCCGCGGTCTCTGCGCGTCCCCCCCCCCCCCCCCCCCCCCCCCCTCCCGCGCTGCTCCCCCCCCCCCCCCCCCCCCGCGCCTCCCCCCGTCCCTCCCCGCGGGGGTCCGGGGGCCCCCCCGGGGGCCCCCCCCCCGGCCGACCCCCCCCTGCCCCCCCGCCCGCGCGCCCCCCCCCCCGCCGCGCCCGGCACGCCGGCCAGGAGGCCCCCCCCGCCGTTCTCCGGCCCGAGGACCTCGTCGCCC
>NZ_VIGS01000101.1:0-1658 GCF_006704135.1 Micrococcus sp. R8502A1 | reverse complement strand
CCGGCTCGTCGAAGGTCAGGCCGTCACGAACTGGAAGCAGGCCCTCGCCCAGCTCGCCGCGGCCTACCCCGACCGGATCAACCCCTACCTGTGACCACCCCGCTTACACAGACAAGTTGACACGCCCTCCGTCCAGTTCCCGCACGGTCAACCACCCCGGGCCGTAGTCCTCCTGCGCGGGGTCTTTCTGTCCGTCTGGCCAAACGACGACAAACCAGGGCCACGGCTGGCCGGGATCTCGCAGACCGATCCGGCCGACGACGCAGACGAGGTAGGCCCGTAGCTCACCATTGACGCGAAGTTCGGCAACGCCGTGGTCCCACGACGCCAGCGTGGGGTCGCGGGGCGTGTACTCGTCACAGGGCATGGGATCAGTATGGGGGGCCGCTCAGCCGCAGACGCCGGCCCTTTCGGGCGCAGTCTGGGCGTCCTCGGCCCCACAGCTGGTAGGCCGCAAAGCGCTGGGGAAGGGCGCAGCACTCTCGTGAGGTGTCGAGAGTTGTGGCAAACATTCGGTGGGCCACAAACGACCGTTTGAGCCGCGTGCCTCTGAGAGTCACCTACCCGCCGCATCCGCAGGTGAAGGATGGCGAAAGCGCTCATCCCCCAGAGTGGGGCTGGCGTCCATGGCGCTGATGGGGACCGATGCACTTCTGGCGTGGGTCAGCTCTACGCGGGTCGGTCAGGCCCGCGTAGCGTCGATGCTGTTCGGCGCGGCGGCCCCTCGGGCCTTCACGCATCCGACTTGATCGAGGGGAGTCCTCTCTTGTACATCCACAAGCAGAAGCTTCAGCACGTCTCCAGTCCTGAGAAGCCTGACGCGGTCTACGCCCGCAAGCTGCAGGAGGTGATCGGCGGGCAGTACGGCGAGATCACCGTGGCCATGCAGTACAGCTTCCAGGCATGGAACGCCCACATTCCGGGCAAGTACCGGGACCTGCTCTTCAGCACGGCGGCCGAGGAGTTCGGTCACGTCGAGATGCTGGCAACGATGGTGGCCCAGCTGCTGGAGAAGGCCCCGGTGGGGATCACCACCGACGCCATCCAGGATGACCCGGCCGTGGCCGCCGTCATCGGGGGCACCGATCTGCAGCAGGCCATCGTGGCCGGTGCCGGTGCTCGCCCCGTGGACAGCATGGGGAATCCGTGGACCGGAGCGTATGTCACGGCCAGCGGCAACCTGCTGGCCGACATGACCGCCAACCTCAACGCGGAGATGCAGGGGCGGACCCAGGTGGCCCGGCTCTACCACATGACCGATGACCCGGGCATCCGGGAGCTGCTCTCCTTCTTGCTGGCCCGGGACACGATGCACCAGAACCAGTGGGCGGCGGCTGTGAAGGAGCTGCAGGAGGACGGCCTGGAGGAGATGCCGGTGCCGAGCAACTTCCCGCAGAAGAAGGAGGCCACGGAGCACTCGTACACGCACTATGAGTTCTCTGACGGTCAGGCCACTGCGGAGGGTTCGTGGGCTGCAGGCCCCACCCCGGACGGCAAGGGCGAGTTCTCCTACTCGTCCGAGCCGCCGGCGGGGGTCCCCCTGTCTCTTCTAACCCTCTGACGCTGCCGCCGATCGCATAAGTGGAAGAATATGCAGGGCCCGGGGAAAGATGTAAACAAACCGGCTCTAATACACATCTACCGCTGACGACTGACAG
>NZ_VIGS01000100.1:0-1754 GCF_006704135.1 Micrococcus sp. R8502A1 | reverse complement strand
CGTGATCCTCGTCAGCGGCGGAGCCTTCGGACTCTGACGTAGCGGCAGCGATCCAAACGGCCCCGACCGGGCGCACCCCTCTCGGTTCAGACCGCGACACCTACCTGCAGCCAGTCCTGCGTGATCGGGACTGCCGCACCGATAGGTGACAGGTGGGGTCTTATGCCGGGAGGGTCACGGCGGGCTTCATCATGGTCTCGTACTCGATGGGGGTCAACCGCCCGAGACGGGCTTGTCGACGGCGCCGGTGATAGGTGCGCTCGGTCCAGGTGACGATCGCGATCCGTAGCTCATCCCGGGTCGTCCAGGACCGCCTGTCGAGGACGTTCTTCTGCAGCAGGGCGAAGAAGCTCTCCATGGCGGCGTTGTCCCCGGCCGCACCCACTTTGCCCATCGAGCCGACCAAGCCGTGCCGGTTGAGGGCATGGACGAATTTCCGGGATCGAAATTGCGACCCGCGGTCCGAATGAACGATGCAACCGGCCACATCCCCGCGCCGAGCAAAGGCGTTCTGCAGTGCCTGGACGGCCAGCCGGGCTTTCATTCGCGAGTCGATGGAGTAGCCGACGATCCGCCCGGAGAAGACGTCTTTGATCGCGCACATGTAGAGCTTGCCCTCGGCGGTCCTGTGCTCGGTGACGTCGGTCAACCACAGCTGGTTTGAACCGCCAGCAGTGAAGTCCCGCTCCACCAGGTCATCGTGCACCGGCGGACCCGGCTTCTTCCCGTTCTTGCCGCGCTTCTTCCCGAACACCGACCACCAGCCGTTGTCCCGGCAGATCCGCCACGCGCTGCGCTCACACATCACCTCGCCGGCTTCCTTGGCCTCATCGACCAGGAAGCGGTAGCCGAACTCCGGATCGTCCTGATGGGCGTCGAACAACGCGTTCGCCCGGTACGCCTCGGCCAGCTCGGCGTCGGTGACAGGGTCCGCCAGCCAGCGGTAGTAGGGCTGGCGGGAGAGCTTGAGCACCCGGCACGTCACCGCGACGGGGATCCCGACGGCGGCGAGCTCCTTCACGAGCGGGTAGAGCCTTTTCCCGGCAGGTTCGCCTGGGACAGGTAGGCCGCCGCCCGTCGTAGGACCTCGTTCTCCTGCTCGAGCAGGCGGATCCGCTTCTTCAGCTCACGGTTCTCGGCCGACTCGGCTTTGGTTGTCCCAGGCTTCGCGCCGTCCTCGACGTCGGCCTGGCGCATCCACTTCGACAGGGTCATCTCATGGATGCCAAAGTCCTTGGCGATCTGCGCGAGCGTCACACCCTCTTCGCGGCTGCGGGCCACGCGCACGACGTCGTCACGGAACTCTTGGGGATAGGGAGCAGGCACAGCAACATCCTTCCAGGCCGCCCTGCGGGCAAGCCAGATCAGGTGTCACCTATTCGTGCGGCAGTCCCCATCTTGTTCCCGCTCGTCCTGATCGGCCTAGGGCGTGTCTGATAATGCTTCGAGGGTTGGGCTAAGACCCCGGATCCATTCTCAGACACGCCCTAGCGGAGAAGAGAGAGCAACCCCATGCCCGCCGAACGACTTGGCAGCATGCTCTGTCCATGTCCAGACGGGTGTGGCTTGCGCCGCTATATGGCGGGGTTCTGTCGGAGCTCAGTGGCGGCCTCCAAGCACGCGGGCCAGAGGGCGCTGCGAGTGAGGCTCACGTTCCGCAAGCCGATCCTTCACCGGGACAGCGGCCGACGGCAGGCCGGAGGAATAGGCGTCGCGATAGGGTGCACCCCGCGCAACAGAACCGTTGCGAAAGG